>DASZIA010000260.1:0-12589 GCA_035949535.1 Planctomycetaceae bacterium
CTGCGTCTTCGAGCCGTCATAGGTGATCGTGTCAGCCTCGCCGTTGAACGTTTTGCCCTCGATCTTCGCATTGCCACGGGCCAGCATCTTGATGTGTTGCGCCTCGGTCGCCGTCTGCGGATGCTGCATCACCTGCAGGAACTCGCACAACAGGCAGCCCGCTTCTTCAGAGAGTTCTTCCCGGCTGACCAGTTCCATTTCTTGGTCCACTGGACCGTAAATTACTTCGACGTGATCGTGGAACACTGTCGTCCACGCGCCGCTCGTGGCCAGAATCGACGTGGACCCAGCTGTCGTCTGCACCTTCGGCGCCGATCTAGGCTGGGGCCGAGCTCTGCCTGCCATCAACTCGCTGAAATCGCCATCCATCGAGCTGGCGAATCTGACCTGATTGAATTCCCAGGCGGTTGTCTTACGCGCCTTAGGAGGGGCGTTTGAGCGCACGTTCGTGAACTGTGAAATCCCCGACGCCTGCCCGTTTTCCTTGTGCCGCCAGACTCGCAGGCGGCCCGGACCGCTGGCGGTGCATTTGCCCGTCAGCTTGTGGAAGACGAGATCCATGAACGAGCCGCGCCTTACCTCGGCCAAGTGATCGCCCTGTGTTGCCTGGCTCTCGAACTCGACGTCTCCTTGGCAGAAGACGGTGTCGACTGCGGGCCGATCCGCTTCCGAGCTCTGCTTGTCTGGGTCTTTTTTGCCGGGGGACTGCTGCTGGGAAAATGAAAACGGCTTTGTGAGCGTCACGTCCATATTGAGGCAGCGAATTTCACTCTGCGATTGGGCGTCGGTCATTGAAGTATGGACGTTGACAAAGAAGTGGGCCGTCTTTCCGTCAAAGTGCATTTTCTGGTGCCATTCGACATCGAGCGGCTTGGATGGTACGTCGGTGCTGCTCGTGCGCACCACGTCGCCATCGGGCCCTGCACCCGTCTGTTGAATCGGCAACTGCAGTCGCCCCGGACCATCGACGTCGGCCGTGTTTCGCATGCGATTGAAAACGATGCGTCCCCCCTCGATGTGTGCGCCGCGGTCTCGGACGTGCGCGGGCTGCCCCAGCACGACCATGTCCTGATCGAGCTCTCCGCGGTTGTGGACCTCGAGCACGTTTCCGTTGACGTCAAGCGGCTCCGCCGCCTCGCCGTGTGCCTGCGTCAAGTGCACGTTATCGGTCGCCAACACGTAGGCGACTTGCGGTTGCTGGCCTTCGGGTCCCTGGATCACATGAACGCGAACTTTTGCTGCAGTCAGGGCGTACGGATCGCCGGATCCCGTCGCCGAGAAGAGGTCGTTCGGATTGCTCTTCTTCGCTGGCTGAGTCTGCAGTGCGTTCGGCTGCGGAGTCTTCTTCTCCGGAGTCGCAACGGCAATCGCAGGACTGACTGAAACGACGTCGGCCGTCCCGCGCGCGACGTAGTCCGAGGTGGGCACAAGATTGGCGCGTTGACGGGGTTGCTGGACAGGTCCTCGCCCAGGTGGCACGGGTGCGTTTTCGAACCAGATCTCGAGATGGTCGGTATCGCAGTCCATTTGCGGGCTGACCATCAACACTTTCTGCCACGCGAGCATGTGATCCAAATGCGGGCCATTTTGCGTCTGCTTGGCCGCGGAAGGCTGATTGGCGCGGGCCGTCTGTGCGTTGCGATTCTGCCGCGTGACCCACAAGCGGATTTTGTTCGCAGTAATGCCCGCTCCATCCTTGGGCTGCTCGATCAGGGCATCTTCCAGATGGATGAGATCAAAGGCGGGAGATTTTGGATCCGGGTACTTGCGCATTTCCTTGTGCCAGAAGACGCGCAGGTCTTCCTGCCTCGTCTTGTCCTCGACATGAACCATTTCCCCTTCTCCCAAACACATCACATGAGTGACTTCCCCTTGTGGATCGTGGTTGAGTTGAACTTTCTGGGCGCGCAGCGAATTGCCGTTTTGCGTCACCCAGACGCAGTTGGGTAAAGCGGGAACCTTCCGCACCTGGCCGCTTTGATCTTTAATCATGCGCTCGCGATCAGTTTCGCGAGCATTCCAGACGAGCTTGGCCTCGCGAGCCGGCTGATCGTAGATGAACTCCCGCATTTGAGACTTGAGACCGTTGACATCGGACGTCAGCTCGACGACCTTGCCCCGAGCGTTGATCCTCTTGAACGTCAGGTTCGATTCGAGCCCGCCCGACGTGTTCTTCGCCACGGTCGCTCCGTTGTTGTCTGTGGCGGCGGCAACCGCTCCGCTCTTTGCCTCGTGCTTGACATCGAGAGGCTTCTGCGCGTCGGCGGGGGGTATGGCCTCGAGGGGCTTTTTCGGTTCGAAGGTGATCTCGACATTCTCGTCCGCAAAAAGTGCGTCGAAGTTCCCCGGCGTCGTCTCGCGACGGATGAGGACATTGCGCTCGAAAGTGGCGATGCGGGACTCGACATAAAACACGAAGCTGCCATCGCAATGTGTCCGCACGATTCGCGGTCCCTTGTCCTCTTTCTTTGACACACCCGGCAAGCCTCCGCCCTGCGCGTCTCCGGCTGAGATCAGGGTCATTGCGACATTCTGCAGGAGCTTGACGCTGCTAACCCCCGAAACGGCCAACGCTTCGTCTGCGCGGCCCTTCTGCTCGGCGATGAGGTCAATTTGAATGCCCTTGGCGGTCGCCTTGTGCTTATCTGCTTGAATGTCGACCAGGTTGTCGGAATAGATCCGCATCTCTTCGCGTTGGAAGAAGAAGTTCCGCCCGCGGATCTTCAAGTTGTTGGGGCCGGTGATTACGACCGCCCCCTCGAGTCCGGCCTGCACGACGGGACCCGGATTCTTGCCGAGCGTCCCAACCTCATCCTTGAAGGTCAAGTAGGCCTTGTCGCTCATCACGGTGTAAGGCGGGTCGTCCGGCTTGTCCCCCTTGCGGTTGGTGATCATCGCGAACGGGGCGGCCTTGATGACGTGCGCCGATTCTCTTGTCCATTCTTGGAAGTAGCAGAACGTGCGCTCGTCGGACGTCGCGAGGGACTTCGACGCTTTCGAGACCCACGTATTGGGCAGATAGCGCTCGGCTTTGCGAGTGGCGTGGTCCTCGTTCGTCTGGTAGTACACGGCTTCGGAGCCTGGCTCACGAGCGATGCGCGCGTGTGTCATTCGGCCCGTTGTCGGACGCAGCCCGCGGGCGGCTTCGCGATAAGTCAGGAACATCAGGAACAGGACGATTCCGGTCCCCAAAGTGATTGCCAGCCGCTCGAGCGGCGAGCCTGCGTACAGGGCCGCCGCGAGTCCGTCGCTCCGCTGGCGTTTGGGGGGACGGTTTGACAACTGCGGCATGGCTCTCGAGTTGGGGGAAGCTGCGTTCGGGGGCGCTCCGCAGCGCTTTGCGTTCAGGCCGGGTCGGTCCACGCGTCCTCGACGCAGGGCGGGGAGGCGGGCAGTGGCCAGGCCACTGATCCCGCGTTGACGAGACGCCTGCCGACCACGTCCGTGACGTCCAAGATGCCCAGCGGACGTCCATCGGCGTCGACAACCGGTAACTCGCTGATTCGATTGTGAGACAACATTTCGATCGCTTCGGAGAGCAACGCGTCAGGGCCGATCGTCAGCGGATGCCGCGTCATCGACTCGGCGATCGGCCGATCAAGCCGATTGTCCTGTCGCCGCTCGAGCAGTTTTGCAAGGTCGCTGTCAGTGAAGAGACCCGAGAGGCGTCCGTCGGCATCGATCAGGATTACCGCTCCCGTCCGCCGCCCCGGACGTGACGAGTCGGCGAAGACGTCGCGGATTGACTTGGTCTCCGCGGCGATTCGCAGCTGCTCGCCCGTGCGCATGATCTCGCCGACCGATTTCAGGATCGCGCCCAAACTTCCCCCCGCGTGATACAGGGCGAATTGTTGGGGCGTGAATCCCTGGCGGCGGCCGACCACCAGTGACAGCGCATCGCCCACCGCCAACATCGCGGTCGTCGTCGTCGAGGGGGCCAGTGCGTGTGGTCCCGCCTCGCGCAACCGGCCCAATTCGATGGTCGCGGTGGCCGTGCGTCCGACCGTACTCGCGCGGCTAGCCGTAATCGCGATGATCGGAACGCCGAAGCGGCCCACACTCGGCAGAATGCGGCAAACTTCGTCGGTCTCGCCGCTGTTGGAAAGGACGATCAAGACATCGTTGGTCGCCAGGCACCCCAGGTCGCCGTGCGCTGCTTCCGCGGGATGCAGATAGTGCGACCGCGTGCCCGTCGACGATAAGGTCGCGACGATCTTGCGGCCGATCAAGCCGGCTTTTCCCATGCCGGTGACGATGATCGAGCCGTCGCACGCACAGAGCAGTTCGACGGCCTTGCAGAATTCCTCGTCGAGTCCGGCGGAGACGCGAAACAAGGCCCGAGCCTCGTCATCAATGACCTCCCGTGCCTCGCGAAGGAGCTCGAATTCGCCGAACGGGATGACGGTGCGCTCAGCCGCAGAACCCATTCGCGTCGTCCTTGACGAGGGTGCGGAAACAAGGGCCGCGGAGTATATCCCCCTTATCCTCTTGGGTCAATTGGGACCGGCGGTCGCAATCGTGTCTCAACCCATTACCCGGTAATGAGTTGAGGGGATTGACGATTCTCTGTTAATGGGCGCGCATTATGCGCCTTACCCCCGCCACCTCGCCCTGAATGACCCTTCCCCGCCGAGTCAGGACTAATCGAGATCGCTGGCTCAGGGCGTCGCGTTGCTCGGCTTCATGACGGGAGCTGGCGACGGCAAGACCGGTGCGGCCGAAGGAGCAGGCATCGCCGCCGGCGGAGCGGGCGGCGGAGGCGACCCGGCACCGGGCGTGCCGGCCGACGATGATGCGGCAGGCGGCGCCGCGGCGGGTGGCGGCGGCACTGCAGCGGCGGCCGGACCAGTCGCCGGTTGTACCTGCGGTTGCTGCAAGGTTTCGACACCCGGGGGAAGCTGATTTTCTTCAGGCTCGGTGCACAGGAATTTCGCTGGAATGGCGTGGCTGCGGGCCCAGGCGTGGCGGATCGCGTCCTTGTACGCTTCCGGCGTCCAGTCGGATTCGGCCAAGGTCACGTTGTGGTAATCGAGCAGCGTTCCCTTGCGGAAGTTGAGGTCCATAATGGCTTCCGCATAGTTGACGAGGCTCGTGTAGTAGCTCGACTCTGCCGAGGCCAGGTTCGATTGAGCCGTGAGCACAAAGGACAGAGTCGTGGTGCCGACTTCGTATTGATACTCGTACAGAGCCAATTCGCGCTCGGTCGCCAGGCGACGATTGAAGTAAGACTGAGCCGTCTGGTAATTGACGGCGACGTTTTGGAACGCCACCGCCAACTCCTGGGCGATTTCCATTTCTTGAACGGCGAGCCCCTCGCGAGCTTTGGCGACCCGCACCTCGTATTGCCGCACCTGTGACCAGGCAGCTCGGAAGCCGATCGGCATCGTGAACTGGAATCCGGCCGTCCAGCCGGTTTGGTTCGCTTCGGCCAGCGACCCGAAGGCGCTCGAAAAGGGCTGGGCGATTTGCGATTGCTGGCTGATCAGGTCATTGCCAAACCCATTGACCTGGTACGATCCGACAAAGTTGAGCGACGGATGGACGAGGCTCTTGGCAGCGCGCAACTGTAGTTCAAGGCTCTTGATCTGCCACTTTTGCTTGCGCAATTCCGAGCGCCGGGTCAGGCCTTCCGTCAGGCAGGTGTACCACTCAGGAACGAATTTCGCGATCGGCGGCTCGTCGACAGGGCGAATGATGCGGCCGTCGTTAACCGGCAGGCCAAGCAAGCGCCGCAATGCCGTTTCGGCGTTGTAGAGATTGTTCAGGTTGGTTTCGGCCGTGGCTCGTGTGTTGTAGAGCTGGTCGCGGGCCGTCGCTTCGTCGACCGGCGTAAAGCCGGTTGCACCACCGATGTCGAGCTTCGCCTTGGCTTCGCGCCACGACCGCAGGGCGCTGTTATGCGCGACGACCGCGGTGTGATACAGGCGGTATTGCAAATAGAGGTTCCAATAAGTGTTTTCGGTGTCACGAAGCAACAGGAGCGCCGCCAGCTCGAAGTCCGCCAAGGCCATGTCTTCATTGATCCGCGAAATGGCCACACCTTGGCTGACGCCGGTCACGGCGGCGAAGGCGCTGTTCACGACGCCGGCGGTTCGCGTGAATTCAACACCGGACGCGGCCCACAACGGCTGCGTGTAAGAGACCTTCGCAAAGCCGCTATATGACGACGGAAACAGGACCGAATTCGAATTGACGTCGAGGTAGTTCCATTGGTTCTGGAACTGGATCTGACCGCCGTTGACGAAGGTTTTCGTCAGCGTGGCGTTGAACAAGCCGGTATGCTGTTCAAGCACGGTCCCAGCGCCAGCCCCGATGTTTTGGGATGGAGAGTTCACGACATTCTGGTTGAATCCAAACGTGTTGCTGACCGCCAACTGGGCGTCGAAGTCGGACAGCGCGGCCTCGACGCCGCGCCCGCCGAAGAGCACCCCCGACTCGTTGATCGCCGAGTCGTACACTGACTCCACGGCGTTGGGGTTCGTCATCAACGCATTTCCCGGCGCGTCGAACGAACCGGCCGAGCGAATGATTTTGTTGTTGGCCAGCGCCATCTCGAGGGCCTGGGACAGTGTCAGGTCCCAGACCTGGTCCTTTTGACGATTGGCAATCGTGTGCGGCTGACCGGTGACCGTGACCTGGGCCGGGCGCTCTTCTTCCGTGGTCGGAAACTCGATCGACGTGGCCACGTCCTTGTAGTAGTCGGGGCCGTCTCCTCCGAGGTAATGCAGTTCGTCGGGACCTTTGCGGTAGAAGCATCCGGCCAGCACGACGACGGCGGCACTGATGATCAATGCTTGTTTCAGCCGCTGAAACCTCATGGAATCCCCCCTTGACCCGGCCTTGTTGCGGCGACGTCCGACCTGACTCTTGTCGAACGCGCAGTCGATTGCGATTGTCCGCACGGGCCGCGCGAAACGGCCGCGCAATCCGGACAACCGTCAAGACCGTTAGGGCTAGTATCGGCCGAAGATCCGTTAGGATGTGACTGTATTCGCGGAAGAGCGGCGAACTGGAAGCTCGCGGCGCGGGGGAGCAGCAAAGGCGCGCAAGGTTTGCGACCGTCTGTGGGTTGAGGAGAACCGGCGCACACCACCTGGGGCCAACGATTCGACCGAAACATCTCGCGCGCGAATCGTGAATGTCCGAAGCAGTTTGAGCGATCAGACGGGCCGCCGGAGCGACTGTCGACTGCTTGCAAAGGCCCATTTCATCTGTTACGGTCGCGCCCGCGCTTCCGCCGAAATTTGGGCGGATTTCCAGGCAAATTGAGAGGCGATCCCGTATGTACAAGGTTACTTTAATTCCCGGCGACGGGGTCGGTCCCGAGATCGCGGAGGCCACTCGCAAGTGCGTCGACGCGACAGGCGTGAAGATCGATTGGGACGTGCAAGAGTGCGGCATCGAGGTCATCCAGGCGGAAGGCAAGGTCCCCGACCGCGTCCTCAAGTCGATCCGCGCCAATGGCTGCGCCCTCAAAGCGCCGATCACGACTCCCATCGGGAAGGGGTTTCGCAGCGTCAACGTCTACTTGCGGCAGGAGCTCAACCTGTTCGCCTGCGTCCGGCCGTGCAAGCTCTATAAGGGCGTTCGGACGTTTTTCAGCGGCTCGAAGGTCGACCTGGTTCTCGTTCGCGAAAACACCGAGGACCTCTACGCGGGAATCGAATTCAAGGCCGGCGAACCGACGACGTCCCGTCTGATCGGCCAGATCAACGAAGTCAGCGCGGGCAAGAAGATCACCACCGGCGCGTCGACAACCGGCGTGAGCATCAAGCCGATTTCTTACGAAGGGACGCGCAAGATCGCCGATTACGCCTTCGACTATTCCCTGAAGCACGGACGTAAGTCGGTGACGTCGGTCTGCAAAGCCAACATCATGAAGTTCACCGACGGACTGTGGTACGACGAGACCCGCGCCGTCGCGCTGGCTTACGGAGCCAAATTCGAGTGGCCCGATCTCGCCACGGGGGTCAAGCCCGATGCCGAGGTGGCGGCCCGAGTCAAACCGACCGGTGGCTCGCTCTCTTATGTCGAGCGGTTGATCGACAACATGTGTATGCAGCTCGTGCAAAAGCCCGAGGACTATGACGTCATCGTCACCGAGAACCTTTACGGCGATATTCTCAGCGATCTGTGCGCCGGATTGGTCGGCGGGCTGGGAGTGGCTCCCGGGGCGAACATCGGAACCGAGGGGGCCATCTTTGAGGCCACTCACGGCAGCGCTCCGAAATATAAAGGACAAAATAAGGTCAACCCGACTGCGCTCATTCTCTCGGCCAAGCTCATGCTCGAGCATCTGGGCGAAAAGGAGGCTGCCGAGCGACTCGATCGGGCGGTCGCCGCCGTGATCGCCGAGGGTAAGGACGTCACCTACGACATGAAGGCCAACCGCAACGACCCGTCGGCCGTAGGGACGCTGCAGATGGCGGAAGCGATCTGTCGCAAGATGCGGGCCCTGTGACGCCCAGCGCGTGACCTTTCCCAGCCACCGTGATTTCATCTCGGGCCGAGCGCGCGGGCCGGTCGCGATTCTCGCACGGGGCGGACTCTCCTTGGCGTCGCACTTTTACAGCGCGGCCGTTCGCACTCGAAACCGGGCCTTCGACCTCGGTGTGATTCGCGCCCATCACGCCTCCGTTCCTGTCGTGAGCGTCGGCAACCTGACTGCCGGAGGAACCGGCAAGACTCCATTGGTGGCGGCGATCATCGATTGGTTCACGTCGCACGGCGTGCGTCCGGCCATTCTCAGCCGCGGTTATCACCCGCACACCGGAGCGGCGAACGACGAAAAACTCGTGCTCGATCAGTTGTGTCCGGGCGTGCTCCATTTGCAGGGAGCCGATCGGGTCGAAACAGCCCGCGTTGCCTGCGATCGCCACGTCGCGCAAGTTTTGGTTCTCGATGACGGATTCCAGCATCGTCGGCTGGCGCGCGATCTTGATCTGGTGTTGATCGATGCGATTGATCCGTGGGGTGCGGGCCATCTGCTTCCACGCGGATTGTTGCGCGAGCCTCGATCTTCGCTACGACGAGCGGACGCCGTCATTCTCACTCGAGCCGATCAGTGTTCTTCCGGCGACAAAGCACGCCTGATCAGCGAAATCCGCGAGTTCTGCCCCGACGAGGTGCCGATCGAAGCGGTGTTTCGGCCGACGGGCCTCGTGAACTCCGACGGAGCCCGCGCGGCAATCGACTCACTCGGCGCGGTCGCGGCCTTTTGCGGAATCGGCAATCCGGACGGTTTTCGCCAGACATTGATCGCCGCCGGGGTATACCGGGTCGCGGCGTTTCGCACGTTTCCCGACCATCATCACTACTCCCAAACGGATTTGGCCGAGTTAGCGATCTGGGCCTGCGAGCAGCGCGCCACGGCGCTCGTAACGACCCAGAAGGATCTCGTGAAGATTCCTCGTTGCCAGCTCGGCGACCTGCCGCTCTGGGCACTCACCATTCGCGCTGAGTTCGCAGTCGGGCAGGATCGCCTCGCCATGCTACTTCAAGACTTGGTGACGAGAATCTCCGCTCCGAACTTGAGCAAGTTCCAGTAATACAGGAACCAAACGAACCCCACGCCTGCGAAGGCGACCAGCGTGTAATGAACGCGCCCCGAAAAGCGCCAGTATCCGCGGGACCAGGCCACGATCGAACACAGCAGCGTGATGGCAGCCAGCCCCACGCACACCTGCGGCACCAGCAGCACGTATTGGAGTTCTTTCGGCGTGCCGTAAACCACCTGGTCGGGCTCGGGCAGTGCCCAGGCCACGCCACCCAGAAAGCCGAGCGAGGCTGCCGACAACAGCCAGCCGATCACCGACATCAAGCCCGACACGAACGTCCGCTTGAATCGCGTCGATTTCGATCCGCGGCGGGCGAACGCCAGCACGGGCCAAAAGACCAAAGCCGTTAGGAAGAGGAGCACGCAGCCCGCCAGCACCCCCAGGTGTAGACGCGGCTGATCGATCCCGGTTTCCCGAACCGCGGCCAGGGCCGGCACGGAGGCGAAGTACAGATCGGTGATTCGGCCCTCGCCGTCTTCGTGAAAGACGACTTTGCGACGTCCGCCGACCTCTTGATACACCAGCGGTTCCACTTGAGCGTATCGCCGGGGATCGCCCGGTCCAATCGAAAGCGTGTGATCGTCGTTGGCTTTGACGGTAATCCACCCAAGGAACCGGGCCAGCTTGGCGTACGACGTGTGCGAGTAGCGGTTGATGCTGTAGTCGCCTTCGAACCGCTTGAGCGTTTTCGAGGCCGTGTCCGCTTTCGGCCGCCGCTCGATCGGCACGGGGTAGTAACGGTTGAGGAAGGCGGCGAGGATGTCGTCGCGCTCGCGCACGCCCTGGTCGGTGTTGTAGGAGAGAAACAGGCCCACCTTGTGGTCCGGAATCATTGCCAACAGCGAGTGAAAGACCAGCGTGTCGCCCCCGTGATCGATGATCCGTTGGTCGTTCTGATGCAGCTCCCAGAAGCCATAGCACATACCGTCGACCTTGGGATCGTGCGCGAAGAGCCGCTCGCGCATGCGGCGGGCCGTCTCCGGCTTGAGAATTTGAACGTTCTCGAATTTGCCGTCGTTCAGGTGGGCGATGATGAAGCGGGCCATGTCCGTCGCCGACGCGCTCATCGAGCCGGCCGGCGACAGCGGGACGTACTCGAAGCCTTCGTCTTTGAACTGGCCATCCTTCCATTTGTAGCCCTTGGACATCGTCTCGGGCAGTTTGTCCGGCTGCCGGACCAGGGTGTTCTTCATCCCGAGGGGATTGAGGATCCGCTGCTCCACGACCTCTTCCCACGTCTTACCGGCGACCGTGGCCACCGCGAGACCGGCCAACGCGGTGCCGTGGTTCGAGTACGAGGCCATGACTCCCGGTGGCCGGACGCGCGCCGGCATGTCGTTTTTGAGCACTTCCGCCAAGGGTTTGACGTCGCTGACGCTATGCGCGAACAAGCCGATCACCCGATCCTCGAACCCCGGCGTGTGCCTGAGGAGATCCTTCAGAGTGATCGGCTTGCCGAACGCCTCTGGGATCTGCACGCCGCTCTGTCGCAGATAGGTGTTCACATCGGCGTCGAGGTCGAGCTTCCCCTCCTCGACCAGCTGCATGACCGCGGTCCACGTAAACAGCTTTGTCACGGACCCCACGCGGAACATCGTGGTCTGCGGGTCCACAGGTTTGTGAGTCTCCACGTCCGCGTAGCCGTACCCTTTGGCGAACACGAGCTTGTCGCCGACGACAACGGCCACCACGGCCCCCGCGATGTGCTTCGATTCGAGCTGCACCAAAAGTGCGCCGTCGAAAAACGCTTCGAGATCGTTGGCGTCGCCGACCGGGTGGGGCTTGACGGCTGGCTTGCCTGCGGCCCTTTGGGTCGGCTTCGCTGGCGCCTCGGCCGATTTGGGCACGGCAACCGATGCCGGTTCTGGCTTCTCTGCCGGTTTCGCCCGGGGTGTTTCCGGTGACTTCGCGGAGGGCATTTTCGGCGGCGCGGGCTCGGACGAGAACGTCGGACTGGCGGACTCGATTGCCATCAAAAGCCCGAGCAGAACCAGACGAGAAATCGAGCGGCCCATTAGCGATTTGCCTTGGAAGTAGGGTCAGGCGATTTGAGACAATATCGATCCCAACAGTGTAATGGGGGATTCAGAGGGAATTCGACAGGCGACTCGAATTCTTGGACCCGGTCCGCCTTGGATGCGGTCAGCGTCCTGCGACCCAGGCATGGTCGCATCCGTTTCTCGATGGTGCCGGCAGTCGCCGAGTGCTTCCACCGCCCGACGAGTCGCCATCTGAGTCGGCCTCGGGGGGTGGGTCACCTTCTTGCTGGGTCACCTACCTAGCAAAAAAAAACGTGACCCGACCCGGCCCCCCATTAACCGAGTTAGTGTCCCGTCCCACGTCCGTCCCAATCCAAGTTTCGTCGCAAACGCAAAGTGGGTCAGAACTTGCTCTCCAGGCCCGTTTTCGAGTCCCGTCCCACAGTTCAAGTCCCGTCCCACAGTTCAAGTCCCGTCCCGCAGTTCGAGTCCCGTCCCGCAGTTCGAGTCCCGTCCCACAGTCCCAGTCCCGTCCCACAGTCCCAGTCCCGTACTTGGGGCGCACCTTTCGTCCGGGGCCAGCCCCCCTCTGCCACGCTCGCGTACCCAAGCGCACCGCGACCCTTTGCCCTCGTGAAATGGCCCTATCTCGATCGTACCGACACGACGGCGGTTCGCCGAGATCGTGTTTCTATGCGCTTGTAAACAACATTGAAAGTTTTCAGCCGCCCGCCGGGCCGCGTCTTTCACCTCTCCCAGTCCTGTGGGAGCTGGCCGGATCGCGGCGAGCTCAGACGAGTCGAGTGAGGGGCTCCTTACCTCCTTTGGAGTAAACCTATTTCTTCCTCAGCACTTGGGACCACGAATCTGCGGCAGCCCCCACCCTTAACGCGTGCGGTTGACACGTTTTCGCCCGAGGGGTCTAATCGTTCCCTGATAAAGCCCGATTTCGGCCGATCTTGCGATCGCCGTGCCGCGGTGTTGGTCCGATGTTTCGCTGGTAATCGCAGCCGGTGGGACGTGACGTTGACCGTCGGGCTCTGTGATTCCTGA
>DASZIA010000261.1:0-2506 GCA_035949535.1 Planctomycetaceae bacterium
CGCCGCCCTCAGCCGCCGACTCGACTCGATCCAAAAGATGCTGCACGACCTGGGTCGCGCGAACCAGCTGCCGCGCCACGATCAAGTTGCGCCCGAGCTGTTCCAGGTCTTTACCGAGCTGATCGACGCCGAGGTGGAAGAGGACGTCGCCCGCGACCTGATCTACAAGCTCAAGCGGACGGCCACGCCGGCCCAATTGGTCGACGCCAACGCGGTGCGGGCCCTCTTGACCGCGCTCGTGGAGTCCGAAATCCGCTGTCGCGAGCCGATCGCCCCGAAGTCGGGCCGCCGGCGTGTCGTCGCGCTGGTCGGAGCGACGGGCGTCGGGAAGACGACGACGATCGCAAAATTGGCCGCCAACTTTCGCCTGCGGAGCGGCATCAAGCTGGGCCTCGTGACCGTCGACACCTATCGGGTCGCCGCGGTCGAGCAATTGCGGACGTACGCCGAGATCATTGACCTGCCGATGAAGGTCGTCACGAACCCGCTCGAGATGCGGCGGGCCCTCGACGAACTGGCGGGTCTTGACCTCGTGTTGATCGACACGGCCGGACGCAGCCCCAAGGACGAGCTGCAGATTCAGGAGCTGAAATCGCTGCTGGCCGAAGCGCACGTCGATGAAGTGCACCTCGTGCTGAGCATGACCTCGAGCCGCCAAAGCCTGGAGGCGGCCGTGGACAAATTTAAGGCAGCCGGCACGACCGCGGTGATCCTCACCAAGCTCGACGAGGCATCGGGCATGGGGGCCGTCATGTCGCTCAGCCGGCGAGTCGATTTGCCGATCAGCTATCTCACAGCCGGGCAGGCGGTCCCCGACGACATCGAGCCGGCCCATCCGCGCCGTATCGCGCGACTGATTCTCGGGCAGGAAAGGGCCGCGACATGAGCGAGCGTCATTTGCTCCGAATCAAGAACAGGCATGACGGGAGGGCGAAGCTCCTGCTGAGCCGGTCTTCTCGCGTCCTGCGCAGGCGGCTCGGCGGGAGCCTCGCCCTCCCAATTCAGGAAAGGGCCGTGAAATGATCAATCGAGCTGTCCGCGAGAAGGGCGATCAGGCGCAAGCGCTCCGCGGCTTGATGGAGCGCCTGCAAGCCGAGCGTTTTGACGCGGTCGCGCCGTCTGCCGGCGCGCCTCGGGCCCGGTCGATCGCCGTGACGAGCGGCAAAGGCGGTGTCGGGAAGTCGAGCCTCGCGCTCAATTTGGCGATCGCGCTCGCTCAACTCGATGCCCGCACGGCGCTCTTCGACGCGAACCTCGGATTGGGCAACCTCGATCTGTTGTGTGGACTCAACGGTTACTGGAATCTCTCGCACGCTGTCACCGGGGCGCGCAACCTCAGCGAGATCGTGCTCGAGGGTCCGGGTGGCATTCAGGTCATCCCGGGCGCAAGCGGCCTCGCTGAGATCGCCGATTGGCCCGAGGCGGCGCAGGCCGACGTCTTACGCCAACTGGCCGACTTCGAGCAAACGCACGACTTCCTCCTGGTCGATACGGCCGCGGGCATTCAGCGCTCGGTGCGTCAGTTCCTGGAAGCGTGCGAGCTGGTGCTCGTCATCGCCACTCCCGAGCCGACGGCGATCGCCGATGCCTACGCGACGATCAAAGCACTCTCTGGCAGCGGGGTACCGACGCTCGAGGTCCTGATCAATCAATGTGCCTCGGCGGAGCAGGGCACTGCCATTGCCGACCGCATTCGGGAAACCGCTCGAACATTTCTGCGCGTCGAGGTCAGTTATGCGGGTTGGATTCCTCACGATCCCGAGGTCGCGGCGGCGGTCGCTCGCCGACGCCCCTTCGTGATCGGAAAGCCCGATTGTCCCGCCTCGCATGCTGTCGACCAGCTCGCGCAACGACTCCTGCAATTCTTCAAGGCCCAGCCTCCCCGCGGCTCTCTCTTCCCGCGCATGCATACCGGCCAACTTTTGGAGGTTGCGTAGTTTCCGCCGACCCTGGCAATTCTGCCGACTCTGCCCAATCTCTCGACTGCAAAATTTGCGAAAGAAATTCTGAATGATCGGGTTCGCCGGGCCGATAAAGGATGTACGGGAATCCGCGTTCCCGCGCGGACGCGCCATCGACGGCGCGCCTCGCCCGCACTCCCTCGTTCATCGGGCGGGTCAATTTGGTGGCTACGCAATTCGCCAAACGCCTGGCTTTGATCGCCTTTGCCACGGCGGCTTTGCGCGGACTTTTTGGCGAGGCCGACTTCTTCGCAACGATGCAAACCGCACTGGTCTCGCTGGGGGTGTTTTACGTGCTGGGATTGGTTCTGGGCGAAGCCGCGCGACGAATCGTCGAGGAAAACATCAAGAACCAGGTTGCGCGACAAATGGAAACAGCACTGGGATCGGCAAGCACGCCTCAGCCAGCCTGAGCAGGTGAGTTTTCTTCATGGAGGATGGTATGGCGACACGGGTCACGGAAGACATTGCGGAGATTTGGAAGTCTTACAAACAAGACCAATCCAATCAGGAACTCCGCAACGTCCTCATCGAGCGATACCTTC
>DASZIA010000262.1:0-9116 GCA_035949535.1 Planctomycetaceae bacterium
AAGGATATTCAAACCGGGAACCAGTTGCAGGTCGGTCACCGGCGAGTTTGGCAGGCCCTCGCCGAAGCGCGACCACGTCACGCCCAGATCGGCCGATTGGTAAACGCCCCGAGCCGTCGCGACATAGAGCACCGGAGTCGACGCACGCCAGTCGACGGCGATGCTGTTGGTCCAATTCTCCGACGGCAGGTTGCCGCTGATATCCGTCCAGCCTCCCGTGCCGCCGGTGGTCGTCATCCAGACGTGTGCGCTGCCGAAGACATTCGTCGGAAATCGTCCGGGCACGACGAAGACGCGGTTGGCATTGTTGGGATCGACTTGAATCGAAACGATCTGATCGAAGGAATCCTTGGGGAGACCGGTATCGATTTCGGTCCATGCGCCGCCGTTGTTTGTGGTCACGAACATTCGCCCGTCGGCGGTGGCCGCATAAATCGTGTTCGGCTGCGAAGGCGCAATCGCGATCGCGGTGATGTATTGGTCGCTCAGATTCGAGCTGGGCGAGAGGACCGGACTGATCGCCGTCCACGATCCCGAAGCGTTCGTTGTCTCGTAGACTTCGTTGGTTCCGACCAGCATTCGTTGCGAGTTGGTTGGGTCCATCACGAACGCTTTTTGCGACGCGTAGCCCAAGCCGTAGCCCACGAGCGTGGTGGGAATGCCGGTGCCCGTTTCAGTCCAGGAAGCGCCGCCATCGGTGGAACTGAGGATGAAACTGTCCGAATCGTTTGGCGCGTAACGATACAATTTGTTGGGAGAGGTCGGATCGACGAGGATTTTCCCGACTTCGCCCGCGCCGGCACCGTCCTGGTTGTTCGGCACCTGGCCGGTGGAGTTCCAAACGGGGTACCCCGTGTACTTGATCGCGGCGAACTGGTCTTGCGCGAAGCCGTAGGCGACGTTCGCGTTGGTCGGGTCGAGGGTCAGCGTGTAGAACTCGCTGGTTTGCAGGTTGCCCTGCTTGTTGACGAACGTGGTCCCGCGGTAGATCCCATGGTCTCCCGTGAGGACGAGACTCCCACCCGCGTCGAAGTAGGCGCCGACCGGATCCTCAAAATTGTTCACCAGCGTCCAGCTCGAGCCGCCGTTGGTGCTCTCGTAGAGCGTGTGGTCCCCGTTGACATAGATCGTCTTCGAATGAGCGGGATCCACCGAGAGCACAATGTGCCAGTATCGACTCTCGTCATTCGTTGGGAGGCTCGGCAGAGACGTCCACTTGGCCCCGCCGTTCGTGGAGCGGAAGCGATGCGGAAGCCCGTCGGTGCCACCCCCTAGCGCAGGGTCGAAGACCGTGGCATAGACCGTTTGCGGAGACGAAGGCGCCACCGTCACGCGGATGGAGACTCCCACCGCCGAACCCGTCAGCATTCCGCCGCCCAGACGCGTCCACGTTGTGGCGCCGTCCGTCGTCTTGTAAAGACCGTTGGTTGTGCCTCCGCCAGCGCCTTGTGTCAGCCCGGCATAGAGGATCGAGGAGTTCGTCGGGTCCATGACGATATCTGAGGCTGCCCCGGTGTGGAACGAAGCCGTGGTGTTGGACCAGGTCACTCCGCCATCGACTGATTTGTAGACGCCTCCCGAATTACTGTTGGGACCGTACCAAACCGTGACGAAGAGATTATTGGAGTTATTCGGGTCGACTACGAGCGATCCGAAGGCCACGCTGTCGAAGACCGAATTGCCCAGGAGCGACCAGCTTTGTCCCCCGTCGGTCGACTTGAGAATGCCGCCGCCAGGGCCACTGGCCGCCGCGTAAATGATCGAAGTGTTGCCCGGATAAACCACAAGTGACTTGTAGGCAAGGTCGCCGCTCCCCGTGACTGTGCTCGGCTGAGCATCGGTCAAAGGCGTCCAGCTGGGCGATACCGAAAGCCAGTTGGTCGTTTTCCAGACGCCTCCTCCATCCGCGGTGAGGTACATGATGTTGGGGTTCGTCGGGTCTGGGACGGCTGTCTCGACTCGGCCGGACATGACCGGACCGGAAAATTCCGGCGACTGAGCGATCGTCGCGGGCCCAAGCTCCGTCCAGGTCGATGTGCTGAGCGCTGGAGGCGACATCGGCAACTGCCGGTCCCCGGAGAACTCGGAGGTATTTCCGAGCGGATCGGTCGCGGTGGCTGTCACCCAGTCACTCGTTGAGGTCGACGCCGCCAGACTTGCGGAGATTGTCGCCGTTCCCGTTGCATCCGTGGTGACGGTCGTGGTGCCCAGGTAGCGCTGTCCGGCTCCATAGAATGTGATGTCGGGACTCGTGCTGGCGTAGAAGTCGAGGGTGTAGATTGTGGAGGGCAAACTGTTGAGCACACCGCTGATCAGCGTCGTCGACCCGGGCGTTCCACCGGTAACCAGCGGATAGTTCTGGAGGTTGTTGGGTCCGGTCGTCGATCCGGCGTGGTTCACTTGGACGCCACTAGCGCCCAGGTCGATGCCGAGACCGCCGTTACTGAAGATGCTGTTGGCGCGAATACTATTGCCGGTTGTTGACGGATCCGTGACGGCAACTCCGGCATGCGCGTTGAATGTGATCACGTTCGCCAAAGCGGTGCTTCCACCGACCTGGTTGTTCTGCGCCCCGTTGAAGAGGTCGACGCCACTCTCCAAGTTGGCCAGCGCTGTCTTTTCGGCTTTGTTCGTGCCGATCCAATTGCCGGCCACGGTATTCGAGCTGGTGCCTGGATCGCTGATCGCAACTCCGTTGAAGTCGTTTCCAGCGATGACGTTGCCCTCTCCCGACGAGTCCACATCCGTGCCATTTGTTCCGATTCGATTGGCCTGCGCCCCGGAGTTGATCCAGATGCCGTTGTTCAAGTTGCCCAGCACGGCCGTGCCGGCGGCGTTGGTGCCGATGAAGTTGCCTGCCACAATGTTGCCGGTGGTGTTGGCGCCCGTCGACGTACCTTGGATGGCCACGCCTTGATAGGCATTTGCGGAGATCACGTTCGCCTTGGAGGCGTCCGCTGTGCCGTTTCCGTCGGTCCCGATGCGGTTGTTTTGGGCTCCGTTGGCCAGATAAACTCCGACTCCTGAGTTGCCCATCGCTTTGGCGCCGCTCGAGTCCACGCCGACATAGTTCCCCGCAATAACGTTCAGGTTTGTCCCCGGGTCCGACACGAAGATGCCGGCAAAACCTGGCGATGAGCCGTTTCCGGAGATGACGTTGCGCTCGAGGGCCGCCACCGCCGTTGAACTGGTCCCGTCAAAGCCGATCCGATTGGAGGAGGTCCCGTTGATAATGTCGATGCCGCCGTCGGAATTTGGCAAGGCCTTGGTCCCGGTGACGTCCGTGCCAATCAGGTTGCCAGCCACGACGTTGGAACTGGTCCCGGAATCGGAAAGCGAAACTCCCTGGAATTTGTTTCCGGAGATCAGGTTCAGCTCTGCGGCCGCGTCGGTATCAGACCCGTTGACGCCGATGCGGTTGTTCTGGGCTCCGCCGGAGATAAACACTCCGTTGTTTCCGTTGGGCAAGGCGCCGGTGCCCGCGGCATTTGTGCCGATGTAATTTCCAGCGACGATGGTGCCGGTGGTATTGGCGCCGGATGACGTTCCCTGGATGGCGATTCCTTGAAATGCATTCGCAGAGATGATGTTCCTCTCGGCGGTGTCGTTGACCCCGTCGCCGTTGGTTCCAATCCGTGTGTTCTGAGCCCCGTTGGCCACATAGATCCCGACGCCGCCGTTTCCGAGCGCGACCGTGCCCGTCTTATCGGTGCCGATGAAGCTCCCGGTGACGACGTTTCCGTTGGTTCCCGGATCGGCGATGTATACGCCCGCAAACCCATTGCCGGCGCCATTTGCCGAGATGACGTCCTGGACGATCTGGTTGCTCGCCGAACCCCCGAAAATCTCCAGGCCGGAATCCCGATTCCCTTCCGCAATCGTCCCGGTCACGTCTGTACCGATGTAGTCGTTCTCGATCGCGTTGGAGCCGGCCGTCTGCAGAATGATCGCGGTGCCGGCGAAGTGGCTGATATCCAGACCTTTGACCGTCGAGCTGCCTGCGGTGATATCGATGCCGGTGACGTTCGTTCCCGCTAAGGCGCCGTCGAGCTGAATGAGAGGACTGCCGGCGTAGCCCGGCTGGGTTGTGCCGTCGATGGTTACGGATTTCGTAATGGTGGGGAGAGCAGAAAGGGGTTGAATGGTGTGTGCACCCGACCCAGGGATGTTGAAGCTGATTGTGTTTGGACCGGGAGTTCCATTCGAGCTCAGGATGGCTTGCCGCAGGCTGTTTGCACCGCTGTCGGCGGTGGTCGTAACCGAGAACGCCGAGAGCAACACCAACTCTTCCAGAGCCTCCACGCTTACGGCGACTCTCCGACGACGTCGCGCGGGGCGAGCTGGGCAAACGATCTGGAACTGGAGTGCCCATCGGCGAAGCGTGTTGGTCAGCATTGTTCCCCTCAAAGGAAAAGGATGCCCGCGCCGGGCTGTGGACCTGGGGTCCATCCCAGATGGCAGTCACCGCCTCTTTGCCATGACGCGTCAGTCCAACCTTGATGGCGACGCGCAGGGAGAGGCGGCGCGACTAGCTTGATTCGCGATGTTTAGCAAGTACGCTGCTTTCGTGTCGTCTCGTTCAGCGCCGGCAGCGTTTCTCGTAGGCGACCTGAGATGAAGCAACGGTCGCGAGGAGGGCCCGCCAAGCGATCCAATGTCCAAAAACCACGGTGGGAGTCTACACAATTGGCTAGGGATTTTCCCTAGAATTTCTCCAATCTTTAGTCCCGGCTGGTCCGTGGATCACGATGAATCGCATCGAGTCAATCAACAAACGGCGCTGCCGCATTCGACGGCGCTGAACGGCGCTTTACTCGGCAAAGGTCCCTTGGTTCGTCTCGCCGCCCGCTCGGCTCGCCAAAGCATCGTAAACGCCCAGATCGATCTGGCTGCCGATGTACTGCACGCTTCCGTCGCCGAGCAGAAACAGCACACCGAGAGGATGCATGCTCGCCAAGGCATCGGCATCCGTGACGTTGGGATTGTTCGGCGCGTGAGGCCCGCAGTGGCCGAGCACGAGGGCCGCGGAACCCTCGACCGCCGACGGCGACGAATCGCGGTTGTCGAAGACTCCGGCGCCGGTGACTGCCCCGGTCCAGGTCGTATCGGACATGTTGTGGCAGCGCTCGCTGACAAAGAACGTGTTGCTCAATCCGTCGGTGATGTCTTTTGGGCTGAAGCTATGATCCTCGAGGAAGGCGCCGTCGTTGGTTGCCTGGTTTCCGGTCACGCCGTTGTTGCCGTTGACGCCAATGTAATTGCCGCGGGCCACCGTGACGGGGGGCATCAGCGGATTGCCGTTGGGATCGACCGTAATCGTAAATTTCTCAATCAGCACGTCAGACGGGCAGTTAAAGGACGGCAAACAGGTGGTCGCGGGGGCAAGATTGCTCGGATCGCCGATCTGTACCCCAAAACGAATCTGCTTTTTGAGGCCCGATTGTTCCAGATCGCTCAGAAGAAATGATGCCCAACCCCAGCCCATGCCGGTGTCATTGCCGCTCGCATCGAACGCCGACGCGTAAGCGGGCGGCCAGACGCGCATGCGATCGAGGTAGTTGGCGAGCGCGACACCAATCTGTTTGAGGTTACTGCGGCACGTCGTCCGCCGCGCCGCTTCGCGCGCGGCCTGCACCGCGGGAAGCAACAGCGAGACGAGTATTGCGATGATCGCAATGACGACGAGCAACTCGATGAGTGTGAAGCCTGACTTCAACTTTCGGCATTCGGCCGTTCGACGAAAAAGGCTCATGATTGTCTCGTTTCAAATGCTGACGCGACGGAAGAAAGTCTGCGCACGCCATCGGCGCTGCGGAGGACTGTTCGGCTCAAAGAGGTGTTGACCAGCCGGCGGGCACCCGTGCCACGGCGTCTTGTCACGCGCTCACGAGTCCGACCACGGAGAACAGTGAGGGTTCAGACCGCAGCGGTGCATCGTGAGCGCGCGGCGAGCACGCCGTGAAACAGGAATACCCGGCGACACTGCTGAGACACGCAGCCTGCCGCTGAGCGCCCGTTCGCCGGGCACGTCAGCCAGTTCCAGGAATTCAGGCTGCGACACCGCCCGAGAGCTTGGGCGGCGGAACCGGTGGCGCGAGGTCGGGGCTCACGCAGGAGCGAGACGTGGCAACGACATATCCGAGCAGACCCTCGGAGGGCCGCCACTGGGCAGCGGCAACGGACGGCAGCGCGTCGGAGAACAGCAAAATAATTTGCGGCAAGCCGCTGCATTGTCGGGCTAAGTCACTGAGGACGAGTCTGACTTTGGGTTGCGACCGCTCCTTTGCATGGCGGTCGTGGACATCGCGCTGTGCAACGTCGTGATGTGCAACGTCCTGATGTTTGTGACGACAACAGGCGTGCTCGGCCACTGCGTCCTTGCCACCTTCCTCACGCTCACAGACTTGCGTCGTCCCTGCGTTCTCTTGCTCGGCGGCGGCAACGACAAAATCGGGAGGCGTGACGCCGTTTTCGCGGGCCCACGCGAGCTTTTCCTTGTTGTTCATGCAACAACAGTGGTGCCAGCACTCGTCAGCCGAGGCGCATCCGCACGGTCGATCCTGGCACGGATAGGGGCGCGAGCGATCCTTTTTCGCGACGCTGACAACCGGAATTCCCGCGACCTCGACGAGGACGCCGAGCAGGAGAAGAAGGGCAATCGCCTTTTTCAGCAGATTGCTTGCTCGCGGGAGCCGAATGCGCATGCTAAAAACCCGCCTCTGTCGCCGCAGGCGACGGAGCGCACCGCTCCGGTCCGAACCCTCGCCCCTCAAAATACGCTGGGGCATCGACAAACGTCAATGACGTGCGGGAATTTTCTCAAGACTGGGGAGGGGCGTGCGGTCAGCACTGCCGTTCATCGATCGGCTCCAGACGGTTGTTCGCGTTAACCAGCCTGGCCTTGCGATTCTTCCGGACGGAATCGCGTGCGGAAAAGTGGAAACGTCGATCTCCTGTCCGAAGTGAGGGCACAATCGTGTCGACAGCACGGCATGATTGTGGCGCTGCGAGCGGACGAGTAAAGTGGGCGGAAGCCACATCTGATTGCCCAGAACTCCCACCATGAAGCTGGTACCTCGCATGCCACTGCTTTGTCTCCGAGTAGCCGTGCTGGAATTGACAGCGGGTGCTCTGCTGATCTCGGTCGTGGGGCTTTCTGCAAGCATCGCTGCAGCGGACGACAAGCCGCATGAGGCGGTCCTGATCCTGCAAGGAACGACGGGCGAGCCGATTCGGCTCACCGGGGGAGACCTCAAGAAACTGCCACGCACCGAGGTCGAGGCCGTCGATCACGGAGGGAACAAGGCTCGTTACTCTGGCGTTCCGCTACGCGTGTTGCTCGACAAGGTCGGCGTGCCTCAGGGAGACAAAGTCCGCGGAAAGTGGATCGGATCGTTCGTCGCGGTCGACGCGCTCGATGACTATCGGGCTGTCTTCGGTCTGGCCGAATTGGACCCGGCCTTCAATGATCGCACGATCATTCTCGCGGACCTGCGCAACGGCGAGCCCTTGGACAAAAAGCACGGGCCCTTCCAGGTGATCGCGCCGGGCGACAAGCGGCAGGCACGCTGGGTGTGGGGGGTCAGAGAAATCCGCGTCATCGACAGCCGAGCGAAGTAACCGCTCGTTTCATGCTCGCCGGCAATGTCACGGCGACTTCGCCCCAAAGCAATAGACCGTGCCATCGGGGCCGTCGGTGCCGATGACGAGGCACTTTTCGCCGACGGCCGGCGAGGAGGTGATCGAGCGGCCAGCGCGGAATTGCCAGACCTTTTTGCCCTCTTTGAGCGTGACCGCGTAGACGTTCCCGTCGCCCGAGCCGAAGAATACCCGCTCGCCGACGACGGCCGGCGAACTTTCTACGTGGCCGCGAGTCGGAAAGTTCCAGACTTCCTTGCCCGTCGCACGGTCGAGGCAGTGCAGTTTTTTGTCGTAACCGCCAAGGATCACGAACTTGTCCGTCACTGCGGCCGAGGAGCGATATTCGAGCGGATGGGCCTCGTCGATAAACGTCCAAACGACTCGCTGGGCTTTCCAATCGACGCCGACGACACGGCCATCGTGCGTGCCGACGTAGAGCATGTTGCCCATGACCGCTGGCGAGGCGATGAGGTAAGCTCCTTCGCCCAACGGCACTTCGTAGACCTCCTTGCCTTCGCGGATGTCAATCACGCGGACCTTGGTGTCGCAGCCGGCGATGAACGTGTAATTTCCCTCGATCGCCGTCGAGCAATTGACAAAATTCTCAGTCTGAAATTTCCACACGACCGAATGATCCGACGCCTTCAGGCAATACAGAAAGCTGTCGTGTGAGCCGAAGATGATGTTTTCGCCCACGAGCGCGACGGAGCCGGCGATCTCGTTGCCGGTCGTGAATTTCCATTTCAATTTGCCGTTCTTGCGATCGACCGCGTGCAGGTTCCCCTCTTCATCGCCCACGTAGACCGTGTCGATGCTGACGGTCGGTGCCGCCTTGAAGCCCGGAGCGAAATCGTTCGGGTTGGTGCTCTCGATCGAGCGGTAGGACCACTGCGGCTTCCCCGTGAGCCGATCGACGCTGAGGAGTTGCCCGTTGAGGCAGGGCAAATAGACCTGGCCCCCCACGACGGCCGCGCAGCCGACCATGCCCTCTGACGTCTTAATCTTCCAGAGAGGCTGCGGGTCGTCGGGCAAGGTGGTCGTCGCAATTCCGAGTTGCCCGTAGCCGTTTCGGAATGTCGCCCAGCTCTCGGGCCCCGGAGGCGAAGGGACAACGACCGTGTTGGGAATGGGAGGCGTCGTGGCAGTCTCGGTACCCGAAGAGCCGCTTGTCGCGCTGGCCACCGTGAGTGACTCCTTGCGCTCTCGCGGTGAGCGGCCGCCAGGCAATTTTTGTTCGGCGTGAGTGCCCTGTTGGAGCGAATTGCCCTCGATGACCCAATTTGCTCCCTCGGGGCGGCCCGAAGCCGTGCGCGTCCGCGAATCGGAATTCGGGACAAACGTCTTGGCGGCCAAGAGCACGACACCCGTCGCAACGATGCCCAGCGCCACCCAAACGAAGCGGGGGATCCTCATGGCGATTACCCCTCAAAGTCTTCGAACGCCCGTCGATACAGTTCCTCGAATTGCGACACATC
>DASZIA010000263.1:0-4631 GCA_035949535.1 Planctomycetaceae bacterium
ATGAAAGGGCGAGCCCCACAGTGCCAAGGATCAAAAGTCTGCCGATCGAGCGGTTCATGGCGATTCCTCGTGTTGGTCTCTCAGGCATTCCGTTTTAACCCGGCTGAATCGGCCCTGTCAATCAGCTAGACAGGCCAGCGCCGCGCGAAATACCGGTGCCAATCGGATTTCGCGCCGACGCTTGTCGATGCGTCGATGCGTTGGTCTGATGACTCGGTGTACGAAAAGCACCGACGCGCGAAACGAGGCAGTTTTGTGGGAGCCTAGGGCAGCCTAAGTATTTGTGCGACTCGGAGCCCTGCGCTATGATTGAGCCGTCCCGCGTTGAGCGGTCCCCCGCCCTGCCCCGTTTCCCTCCACGACTCCAACGACCCATCCAGGAGGAACCTGCAATGAACCTGCGATTCGCGACGATCTGTGCGGCCCTCTTTTCGCTTGTGCTGGCGACGCCGGTGCGCTCGGCCGATGAGCCCGCACACAAAGTGAAGGCTCTGTTCCTCACGCAGAGCAAGGGCTTCAAGCACGGACCGGTGACTCGCGGAAAAGAGACGCTGGCCCCGGCCGAAATCGCGATGACGCAGCTGGGTCAACAGACGGGCTTGTTTGACGTGCACTGCACTCAGGATGCCGCCGCCGACATGACCAAGGAAAATCTCAAGAACTACGACATCGTGATGTTCTACACGACCTTGGACCTGCCGATCAGCCATTCGGATCTCGAGTACTTCATCAACGACTGGCTCAAGCAGAAGGGCCACGGTTTCATGGGCTTTCACTCAGCGACCGACACCTACCACAACGAGCCGCTCTATTGGGAGATGATCGGCGGGACGTTCAACGGACATCCGTGGGGCAATCGGAGCATGGTGACGGTCACGGTGGACGATCCGAACTTTCCGGCCTCCAAGCCGTTCGGCAACGAATTCCAGATCCGCGACGAGATCTACCAGTACACGCACTGGCAGCCCGAGAAGGTTCACTTGCTGATGAGCCTCAACATGGCGAAGTGCAATCCCAAGAAGCCCTACCACGTGCCGCTGGCGTGGGTCAAAGAGTGGGGCCAGGGAAAAGTCTTCTACACCAACCTCGGCCACAACGAGACGACCTGGACCAACCCAACGTTCCTCAAATCGCTCGAGTGGGCCGTGCACTGGATCCGCAACCAGACGCCGGGCGACGCCACTCCAAACCCAGAAGTCTCGAAGGCCGAAGACGAAAAGGCCAAGGCCGCCGTTTCACAGAAGCAGGCCAGCCGCTGATCAGATCGGCACAGACCAGAGCGCTGCCGGCCGATCACGCCGACTTCGCCGACGGAATCTCGATCAACTTGGGCGAGGCGATCCGCTTTCCCAGCACGGCTCCGTAGCGCGCGCAGAGGCCGCGGAAATCGTGCCGCAAAAAGTCGACGCATTCCGGCGGCGGTGAACGGCGGAGATATTCGCCGACGAGCGCGCCCATTGCGCGATCGTACTCGTCCTGGCTGTGCGTGTGGACGTGGTATCGGCCGTTCATCCGGCGGATGTCGCCGTCGAACCGCGGGCTGATATGGTAGAGTTCGTGAAAGACGGTGATGAGCTTCTCGCGGAACGAGTGATCGAGAAACCGCGGCAGATAGAACGTCAGGATGTAGAGCATTTCGCGGTTGCCGTCGTAGAGACGCTCGAGCGTCCAGGTCCGGCCGGCGCGGCGGGTGAGAAGCGAGCCGTCCTCGAACCGCATTGGGGTGAGCTTCGCCTGCAGGCCGTGCGGCACGCGGCGGCGGGCCTGGGCGAAGGTGACGGCCATCTCGTCGATGCGAACGTGACGGAACTCATCCAGACGCTGTGTCACGTCGTGACAGAGCGCACGCATCGCCCGGGTGAAATCGAATCCTTTCGACACGCACATCCTGCGCGAGACTTCCTTCTGCGACGACGGCGTTTACGAGCTTGCCGCGCGCCGTCTCCCGCGGCTGGTCGGAATCATCCGGCCGTCAGCTCTTGCCTCCCTTAGCGGCGACAACCGGGGCGGCGCGGCGACGGCTGGTCTTCGTGCGGTCGCGTTCTCCGGTAAATTCGATGATCGCCTTGCGGCCCGCGTCGCCCAGCCGGACTTCCGCCAGGCGGACCACCCGCGTGTATCCGCCGTGCCGGTCGGCGAAGCGTTCGGCCAACTCGCTGAACAGCACGCTCACGGCCTCGCGATCGCGAAGGATGGAAAACGCCCGGCGACGCAAGGCCACGGACGGCGCGACGGCCTGGTTCCACTTGTTCCACTCATCCGACTCGCGCCACTTCTTCCACTCGGCCGTGTTTCGCTCGGCTGTCGTCTTGAATTCGCGGGCTTTTTGCGAGTGCTCGGCGGCCCGGATCCCCATGGTGATCAGCTTCTCGACGTAGGGCCTTAGCTCCTTGGCCTTGGCCAACGTCGTGACGATGCGGCCGGGAACCTTGGGTCTGGTCTTGTCCTCTTCGTCGACGCGCACCGAGCGGATCAGCTGCGAGGCCATGTTGCGGAAAAGGGCCTTGCGGTGCGAGGCGTTGCGGCCGAGCTTGCGGCCTGATTTTCGATGTCGCATGGTCTATCCACCCGTCGTACGGTGTGACAGGTCCCGCTTGCGGGCCGCCGGCACACCGTTCCGACGTTTTGAGTTCGAATTCCCCGAAAACCGATGGTGTGCCTGCATCCGCCTGCCGCGGACTCCTCACACCTTACGCCAGCAGTTTTATCAGACGGAGCTTTGGTGCGGCAGCTTCATCCCCAGCCGCAAAGCGATGGTGCCCAGCCGCTCACGGACTTCCTGCAGGGTCGTTTCGCCGAAGTTGCGGACTTGTAGGAGCTGGTCCTCGGACCGCGTCACGAGATCCCGAACGGTGTTGATCCCCTCGGACTCGAGACAGTTGGTCGCGCGAACCGACAGGTTGAGCTCGGCCAAAGACTGGTTGAGTTTCTCTTCCAACTCGAGATCGACCGGAGCGTACCCGGTCACTTCGAGCATTCCGCGCAAGCCCCCTTCCGGCGGCAGCTCTGGCCCCGGCTCGCGGTACGAGATGAATGGGTTTAAGTGCTTGCGAAGAATCTTGGCCGATTCGACCACCGCCATGTCGGGCGAGACGGTGCCGTTGGTCCAGACCTCGAGGATCAGCTTGTCGTAGTTGGTCCGCTGACCGACGCGGGTGTCTTCGATCTTGTAGCGGACGCGGGTGACAGGCGAGTAGGCGGCGTCGAGCGGGATCACGCCGACTTCCGGCTCGCGCTCGGCCTGTTCCGTCGCGGGAATGTATCCGCGACCGCTCTTCACGGTCAGCTCGATATTGAAGGGCACGTCGTCGGTCATCGTGGCGATGATCAGGTCCTTGTTGATCACTTCGGTCTGATCGTCGGTGATGACGTCGGCTCCCGTCACGACGCCCCGTTCGTGCCGCTCGATCCGCAGCGTCCGCGTGCCGGGGGTCGACATCTTCACGATCAGCGATTTCAAGTTGAGGCAGATGTCGGTCACATCCTCGACGACGCCGGGGATGGTCGTGAATTCGTGCTGCGCGCCCTGAATGCGGGCCCGGGTCACCGCGCTGCCTTCCAGGCTCGACAAAAGAATGCGGCGGAGACTATTGCCGATCGTCGCGCCGAAGCCCCGCTCAAACGGTTCCGCGATGAATCGCCCGTAATTGGGATTGGCGGGATCGCGCTCGTTCAACATTCGACTCGGCAGTTCCAAACCACGCCAACGAATTCGCATCTCTCTCTCCGTGTTCGGTTGATCTGTTAGGGTTCACGAGATTCGAAGCGGCCTGCAAAATCTCGGGCGTCTTCGATCGCGGCCGTCGATCTCGACAATGGAAAAATTAATTAAACGCGCCGCCGCTTCGGGGGACGGCAACCGTTATGCGGCAAGGGGGTAATGTCTTCGATCGCCCGGATCACGATGCCGGCCGACTGCAAACCGGTGATCGCGCTTTCGCGACCGGAGCCGGGGCCCTTCACGCGGACCTCGAGCTCTTTCACGCCGAACTTCGACGCCCGCTCGGCGCACGTCTCGGCCGCACGCTGGGCAGCAAAGGGCGTGCTCTTGCGGCTTCCCTTGAATCCGGAGGTTCCGGCCGTCGCCCAGCACAATACATCGCCATTGACGTCGGTGATCGTCACGATCGTGTTGTTGAAGGTCGCCTTCACGTAGGCAATCGCCCGCGTGACGTTTCGTCGAACCTTCTTCCGCTTCGACTTTGACAAGAGCGCTTCTCCGGAGGAAACGGACGGCGGCCGAATCGCGGCGGCGTCCTCGTTCGTCAATCGATTTAGTGGCGCATATCCTTGACGCCCTTCTTGCCGGCCACCGTCTTCTTGACCCCCTTGCGGGTCCGCGCGTTGGTCCGCGTCCGCTGGCCGCGCACCGGCAGGCCACGGCGATGACGCATCCCGCGGTAACAGTGGATCTCGCGCAGCCGGGCGATGTCCTGCTGCACGCTTCGCCGGAGCTGTCCCTCGATCACGACTTCTTTGTCGAGGTAAGCATTGATCCGCGAGATTTCGTCTTCGCTCAGGTCAATCGCCTTGCGCATCGGCTCGATACCCAGCGCAAAGCACATCTCGATCGCCCGAGCCCGGCCCACTCCGTACAGGTACGTGAGCGAGATATAGGCCGGCTTGTTGTT
>DASZIA010000264.1:0-70559 GCA_035949535.1 Planctomycetaceae bacterium
ACAAATCTGTGCCGTTTTCGGTCGTGATAAACCCGAAGCCTTTGTCCGTCTTTTTCTTGATCGTGCCCTGGGGCATTCTATCCAAGTCCTTTAACAAGAGTTTGCGGTGTTGCCCCCGACGCTCGGGGTCATCCACCGCACGTTGATTCTATGGATTGCGACGCGTTTTACCAACGGAACAAGGAATGTCCGACGCTCGCGACCGCGTCTCCCTGATGCGCAAGCGTTCTGTCTGATACAATATCCCCCGACCTGTCTCACACTGTGAGGACAACTGCATGGCGTCTGACCGTCATCCGCGCCCGATCCGAGCGAACGAGTTCATCCGCCGCGATTGCGTTCGCAAGCTAAGGTCGGTCAACACGAGCAACATGTTCATGGCAATTCTGGCCAGCCTGCTGGAAGAGGATTGGACGACGCCCAGCATACAGGAACTGCGAATCACGCATGATCACCGTCTCCTGGGTCGAATCGTCGGTGCCGCAAGCTTTAAGGCCTTTCGCTGTGCCGAAGCCGGATTGATCCGCAATCTGCATGGAATTGCCGCAGTTGCGGGGCTCGATGGCGACGAACTGGGATATCTGCTCGGGCGAGTGGCGAAGATCAAGGCCGCTTGAAGGCGCTCCTTGGTATCGCTGGTGCAAAGGTCGCTTCGCCGCCGCACAAGACAAAAGGTCGCCCTTCCCACTCAAGTCACATGGGCAAGTCACATGGGCAAGTCACATGGGCAAGTCGGATGGGAAGGGCGCGCCTGATTGAGCAAAGCAATTGTTAGTAGCGTCCCCCGCCGTAGCCGCCTCGCCCGCCGCCGCCACCAGAGCGTCCGCCACCGCCGCCAGAGCGTCCGCCACCGCCGCCGTAACCACCTCGGCTGCCGCCGCCCCGGTCTTCTCGCGGTCGAGCTTCGTTGACGGTCAGCGATCGACCACCCGCTTCCTTGCCATTGAGTCCGTTGATTGCGGCCTGAGCCTCTTGATCACTGCTCATCTCGACAAAGCCGAAGCCTTTCGACCGACCGGTGTCTCGATCCATGATCACTTGGGCCGACTGAACCGCACCGTATTCTTCGAACATTTCTTGGAGTTTGCTGTCGCTTGTGTCGTAGGACAGATTTCCAACATACAATTTCTTAGCCACACGGGCCTCCTCGGGAAACAAGACGCAACACGCTCACGTCGCAGCAGGTCTCACGGCCATAAGCTGTCGCCACAAGCTCAAGCGTCGGATGGGGGAACCAGAAAACACGCCTCGCGTCCTGAAAGAGCCACGGACCTGACAAGTGATCCAATGGGCATTGGCCGCGTGGAGAGCACTGGCAAAGAGCATAGCAATTCTCGGTGCCAAGTCCTAGTCAAACCGGGTTCGATGATCCAATTCGACTCGATCATTCTCCTCCCGGAATCGACAGGCGGCGGCAAAGCCACCTTGTCCTGGCCCGCGGTTCGTCGATAATACGGCCTCTCAACGACGGAATGGTCAACAAAACCACGGAGCACTGCCTGTGTCGACCGGAACAGATTTACTCCCGCAGGCGACGCACACGCGCTCCGCAAACCCGCCATCCGACGAATCTTCGAGCTCAACCAACTATCGGGCCATGTTGGCTCGGTACCGCGAACCCCGGCTCGGCCGCAGCCTGGCCCAGCTGGCGTCATCCCTCTGCCCGCTCTTGGTGCTGTGGGTCTTGGTCGGTTTCAGCGTGCAATACTCGTATCTGCTCGCGCTCGTCTTGGCGTTTCCGACGGCCGGATTTCTGGTCCGCCTGTTCATCCTGCAGCACGATTGCGGCCACGGATCCTTCTTCAAATCGAAAGCGGCAAACGACGCGCTCGGACGGGCCCTCTCGGTCTTGACCCTGACCCCTTACGACCGCTGGCGGAAGAACCACGCCATCCACCACGCAACCTCGGGCGACCTCGATCGCCGTGGATGCGGCGACGTGCACATGCTCACCGTCCGTGAGTACGGCAACCTCACCTCGCTTCAGCGACTCATCTACCGAGTGCACCGGCACCCGCTGGTTCTGTTTGGAATCGGGGCGTTTGTGTACTTCGTCATTTTCCAGCGATTTACGCGCTTCGAACCGTGGCTCTCGAAGAAGGAGCGGCTCGGAGTCCATTTGACCAACCTGGGGCTGCTCGTTCTCGTCGTGTCGATGTCCTGGCTCGTCGGTCCCAAGCTGTTCCTGCTGACTTACATTCCCGTATTGGCAATTGCCGCGTCGGCCGGATCATGGTTGTTCTACGTCCAGCACCATTTCGAGTCGACCTATTGGCGACGACACGAGGGCTGGAATTATTTCGACGCGGGACTCGACGGCAGTTCCTACTACGAACTACCGGTCGTGCTGCGGTGGTTCACCGCCGACATCGGCCTGCATCATGTGCACCACCTCGACAGCCAGATTCCCAACTACCGTCTTCAAGAAAGCTTCGACGAAAACCCGGCTCTGCAACGGGTCGCTCGCCTCACGCTTTGGGACAGCCTGTCGTGCGCGTCGTTAAAGCTCTGGGACGAGGAAAAATCCGAGATGGTCAGCATTTCGCCTTAGACTCGCCAAGCGACCTTCCCCCATGTCGGCGCGTGCTGCTCTTCGAGGTAGGGATTGAGCTCCCGCACGAAGCGCGCCCGAGTTAATCTGATTGTCCGCAGGCGTGACGGTGCACTCAAAGATTCCCAGAGGTCGCGCCGCGAGCATTCGAAGGTCACTCGCAACGATGCGTCACGTCGGTATCCGCGTCCCCGCCGTCTGTTTCGTCGGACAACTCCTCATCTGTTATGTCGCGCACGTTCTTCACACAGCGCCCGCCGCCGCGGGCGACAGATTGTCGCCTCAGATCCGCGAAGTGATCGACCACGCCCGGTTCAAGCACGCTCACTGGGGAATTCTGGTTGCGGATCGAGCAACGGGCGAAGTGCTCTACGAACTCGAGGCCGACAAACTCTTCCCACCGGCTTCTACTACGAAGCTGTACTCCGTGGCAGCCGCACTCGACGCGCTCGGCAGTGACTTTTGCTTTGAGACTTCCGTTTTCCGCCGCGGGACCATCAACGCGGCCGGAGTGTTGGACGGAGATTTGATCCTCGTGGCTGTCGGCGATCTCACGATGGGCGGCCGCACCACAGCCGCAAACGAGATCGAATACACGAAGGCCGACCACACGTATGCGAATCCTTCGGGCAACGCTGTTCTCACATCCGGAGATCCGCTGGCCGGACTCAACGCGCTGGCGCGACAAGTCGCTGCCGCCGGAACCCGTCAGGTCCGCGGACAAATCCTCATCGACGCTCGAGCGTTCGCTCCGGCCAGCGCCACTGGCAGCGGGCCGTCGCAATTGACGTCGATTATGATCAATGACAACCTGATCGACTTCACGATCACTCCCGGGACGAAAGGCTCGTCTGCCAAAGTCGACTGGCGGCCAAAGTCGGCGGCCCTCGAAGTCGACGCCCAGGTCGAGACGATCGCGGCCGGCGGGGAAACCAAGATCGATTGCCACGCCGCCGGCAATGATCGATTCGTGCTCCGCGGTCGCATTGCGGCCGATCGCGGCCGGTTCGTCTACGCGCAGGAAATTGCCGACCCGGCACGGTGGGCCCGAACGCTCTTCGTCGAAGCACTCGGACGGGCCGGCGTCAGCGTCTCGGCCTCAATGTATGACGCGAATCCTGAAACGCGGTTGCCCGAACAAAGAGACAATCACGGGCTCGTCCGAGTTGCCCTGCTGAAGTCGCCACCCTTCTCCGAAAACGCGCGATTGATCCTCAAGGTCAGCCACAACCTGCATGCCAGCACGCTCCCGCTCTTGGTCGCGGTCCGCCATGGCAAACGGCAACTGGCCGATGGCCTGCGGCTCGAGCACGACTTCCTCAAGCGCGTCGGGTTGGATGCCGATTCGATTTCGTTCGGCGGAGGCGCAGGCGGTGCGCCGGCCGACTACACCACGCCCCGCATGACCGTGGCCCTGCTGCGTTACATGTCCACCCGGCCCGATTTCGCCACTTACGAACGAGCCCTCCCCGTTCTCGGTGTCGACGGCACGCTCGCCGACGATGTCACGGCCCAAAGTCCGGCCCGCGGAAAAGTGCGAGCCAAGACCGGCACGCTTTTCTGGGAGAATCTGCTCAACGACCACTTTCTGGTCACCAGCAAGGCCCTCGCCGGCTACTTGACCGCAAAGAGCGGACGCGAATTGGTCTTTTCGTTTGTGGTCACTGGTGTCGAGATCGAAAAGGCGCGTCAGACCAAGGCGATCGCCAAAGTTCTGGCCCGCGTGTGCGAGATCATTCAACAAGCTCATTAATTTGCTGAAATTGGGTCCGTCCCCCCTGCTCTGCGACCGTATCCGGACCCAACGTGCCGCTCAGGCGCGCGCGTTGCGTTTTCGTTTTGCAGTGACCGCAGACGAGTCCGCAGCCGATCGACCTCAATCGTCGAGGGCCGCAATCATGCGCTTCAAAGCGACGAGTCGGTAACTCCCCTGCACCAACCGCTCGACCTCGGCCCAGTCGATCGAGCCCTCGACGTTGAGACAAACCCAGCCAAACCGAGCCGCGTAAGGCGCTTCGCTAAACCGCTCGTCAGCCAGCAACTCGTCGAGTGTTTCGAGTGGCGCCCGGAAGGCGATGCAAGGTCGGCCGTCGTAGCGGTCGAGCACCGCGAAAATCTTCTTCCCCGCCTCGAACGTCGGGTGCCCCCATTTCACGGTTTCCCGCACCTCCGGCAGACGCAGGCAAACCTTCCGAAGCCGCGCCAGGACCGATGACTCTTTCATGACCCGCACCAGATTTGAAGTGGGAACGCACTATGTCGACTGTGATCTTCAAGGCGCGAGATTGGATTCACGCGATCGAAGTCGCTGATCGTCGTGCGGCTTACGATTTTGTTCCATGCTCGTGGCGACCCTGGTCAACGCCAGCGCTTTGCGGTTTCGGTGGCTGCTTGCCGTACTTTGCCTCGTACTGGGCGGCAAACTCCGCTTCTTTCTCCGGATGGCAGATGAAGCACTGCGAGTCGGGCCGATCGTGTTCCTTGCACCAGTCACCCTTGGCCTTGAAACTGCCTACCAACTTGATGTTGCACTGCGCGCAGACTTCCTCTGGAACGCCGTGCTCCTCGCACCACCACCCCTCAGGGCTGTGTTCTAGGGCGGAGACCCTAGTCGTCGCCGGGGTCTCGGGCGACTGGCCGCATCCGACCAGCCCAACACCGAAAAGCAGTATCGCACCCAACGAGATCACCTTCCGTAATGACATCGACGCGACTCCTTTCACAGGTTAACGGGAGCCAAGTTCCACCAAATCACGAGCGCTTTCGATCGAGGGTTCATCGGCCTCAGATGCAATCGGTGCTTTGAGCACTACGTACAAGACTCGCAGAACCAAGAGCGACATGACCATCGCACTCAAGACGCCGCCGATGACGACCGTCGCCAAAGGGCGCTGGACTTCTGCCCCCATACCGGTACTGGTTGCCATCGGAATGAAGCCAAGACTCGCCACAAGCGTCGTCATCAACACGGGACGCAACCGAGTGACAGCGGCGTCTTCGACCGCGTGAATCAGGGACATTCCTTTGTCACGCAATTGTCGGATGTAGCTGACCAGGATCATGTCATCGAGGACGGCGACGCCGGAGAGTGCAATGAAACCGATCCCGGCCGAAATCGAAAACGGCATGTCTCGAATCCAAAGGGCAAAAATCCCGCCCACCCACGCAAACGGCACGCCTGTGAACACGCGCAGCGCATCGACGAAATTGTGGTAAGTCACATAAAGCAGGAAAAAGATCAGCGCCAACGCGAGGGGAACGACGATCAACAGCCTCGTTCGCGCGCGCTGCAAGTGCTCGAATTGTCCGCCAAATTCATAGAAGTACCGACCGGGCGGCAACTGGAGCTGCTCTTGAATGCGTTGCCTGGCTTCGGCGACGAAGCTTCCCACGTCGCGTCCCCGGACGTTCACGGACACGGTTGTCCGTCGCTGACCCGATTCCCGGGTGATCGTCGCAGGTCCCTCGACTAGCCGGATATCGGCGAGTCGTTCCAGGGGGAGCCGCTCGCCCGAGGCAGTCGGAATCAGGATCGAGCCAATCGCGGCTGATCCTTGGCGCATTTTCTCGGGCAGCCTGACAACCAGTGGAAAACGCAATTGGCCTTCGATCACTTCGCCCAGGGGCTTGCTGCCAATTGATTCGATGACATCCGTCACGACCTTCGCGGGTACCCCGTAGCGAGCGAGTTGCTGTTGATCGAGCTTGATCTGAAGGACGGGCTGCCCCGTGATCTGCTCTGTGCTCACGTCCGCACTGCCCGGAATCCGATTGACGATCGCCTCGATTTCTTTCCCCTTGGCAGCTAGGACGTCCAGGTCGTCCCCGTAGAACTTGATCGCCACGTCTGCTCGCGTGCCAGAGACCATTTCGTTCATTCGCATTTCGATGGGCTGCAAGAACGCCAGCTTCTGTCCCGGCATGTCGCGCAATTCCTTCTCGATCAACCCGGTCAGCTCGGATTGAGTCTGAGCCTGCTTCCACGCCTTGCGGGGCTTGAGGGTCATGAACATGTCAGTGAGCTCGATTCCCATCGGATCCGTGGCGATCTCCGCCGTGCCGATGCGGCTCCACACGTGCTCGACCTCGTCGGGGAACGTGGCGAGCACCAACTTTTCCATCTGCGTGTTGTATTTGATCGAGTCTTCCAAATCGGTTCCGGCGAGCCTGATGACGCTCACGGCAATCGCGCCTTCGGAGAGTCGGGGCACAAACTCGGAGCCGAGATTCGGCGCGATGACCGCGAACGCAAGGAACAGCACAGCGGCGGCAAAACCCAGAACGAGCGCCTTGTGCCGCATCGCGAAGTGCAAGAGCGGAACATAGAGCCACTTGATCCCGCGCATCAGCAGCGGTTCGCGCTCGTCGATCGTGCGAGGCAAGATGAGGCTTGCGAGGACTGGCATCAGCGTCAGGGACAGAAACATCGAGCCGACCAAGGCGAAGATGACCGTCAATGCCATCGGTCGGAACAGCTTGCCCTCGATCCCTTCGAGCGTCAGGATCGGCAGATAGACGATCATGATAATCAGCTCGCCGAACATGGTCGGCTTGCGGACTTCGACCGCGGCGTCGCGCACCACGTCGAGCATCGAACGCTTTCGATTGTCTCCGTGGGCAATGTGTCGGACGCAGTTCTCCACCATCACGACGGAACTGTCGACAATCATTCCGAAATCGATCGCTCCCAGGCTCAGTAAGCTGGCCGCGATGCCGAACCGCAACATCCCCGCGAAAGCAAAGAGCATTGAGAGCGGAATGGCCAGGGCAACAATGACGGCGGCCCGTAGGTTGCCAAGAAACGCGAACAAGACGGCGATCACCAGCAATCCGCCTTCGAACAGGTTGTTCTTGACGGTTTTGATCACATGGTCGACGAGTTGCGTGCGATCGTAGACCGGCTCAACTCCGATATTTGGCGGCAGCGTCGCCTTGATCTCGTCGAGTCGATTCTTCATCGCCGAGGTAACCTCGTGGGTGTTCTCCCCCATGAGCATGAACCCCAGGCCCATCACCACCTCGCCCTTGCCATCAGCCGTGACGGCCCCGCGGCGGATCTCGGACCCGACCATCACTTCAGCGATGTCGGCGACGCGAATCGGAACGCCTGACTTCGCTTTGATGACAATGTTCTTGATTTGTTCGGTATTGGCGGTGCGGCCCAGACCCTGGACCAACAGGGACCGGGTCCCCTCGCGAACGTTTCCGGCTCCGACATTCCGATTATTTTCTTGGATCGCGCGGATCACCTCATCGAACGTCAAACCATGTTTGATCAACAGGTTTGGATCGACGCGGACTTGATACTGCTTTTCGTATCCGCCCCAACTGTTGATTTCCGCGGTTCCCCTGACGGTTCGCATCTTGGGCCGGATGTACCAGTCGTGGATCGTGCGCTGCTCGGTGACGTCGTTGGCCTTCCCGGTTACGACGTAGTGAAAGACCTCGCCGAGTCCGGTCGCCACGGGGCCCATCTTGGGGCGACCCACTCCTTCTGCGAGTTCCACCGTCGTCAGGCGCTCATTGATGAGTTGCCGCGCGAAGTAGATGTCCGTGCCGTCTTCAAACGTCACCACGACTTGAGACAAGCCGAATTTCGACACCGATCGCATGTTGGCCAGGCCGCGCAACCCGCCGATCGCTTGTTCGATCGGGAAGGTGATGCGTTGTTCGCAATCTTCCGGGCCCAGCGCCGGCGCGACCGTATTGATCTGCACCTGGACCGGCGTGGTGTCCGGGAAGGCATCGATGTCGAGGTAACGCATCGAGACGCCGCCGATGGCCGCCAACGCCACGACGCCGACGATGACGAAGAACCGATGCCGGAGGGAACGGTCGATGATCCAATTCAGCATGACCGCGCTCCTCTTCCGTCGCCACGTCCGTGTGGCTCGATGACCGTCGCCCCTTTAATGACCATCAGCGCAGCCGCAGCCCGCTCCCAAGTTGCTCTTCAGCAATTGCGCTTCCAGCACAACGCTGTTCTTGGCAGCAATGACTTCACCGGGCAACAAACCGACAATGATCTCGGTGGTCTCTCCCTGTTTGACGCCGGGTCGCACCGATCGCACATGGAAGAATTTCGGCGCATTCGGTTTCAGATAATTCTTGTCTCGAACAAACACCACGTAGCACGAGCCATCCCAGTGAACCGACTCGCTCGGCACGACGATGGCCTTGGGTTCCTCGCGGAGCACGATGCGCCCGGTTCCAAATGTATTCGCCTTCAGGCGACCGCCGGCGTTTGGTAGATCGACCCGCACTTTGACGGTGCGCGTCTGTTCGTCGGCGGCAGTACTGATCCAGCTCAGCGAGCCTTTCATCTCCTGTTCGTCTTTGCTGTCGCTGGAATGAAAGAGCACCGGCTGCCCGAGCGAGAGATACTTCGCATCCTCTTGTCGCACACTTAAGGTCAACCAGAGACGACTGGTGTCGGCGACGGAGAACAGCGCCGTCTTTGGGTCGATCACTTCGCCCTCGACGACATTGCGATCGATGACAACCCCATCGAGCGGTGAGCGCACGGGAATCAGGTTTGACGTGGTCGGCGTTTGGTCGAGCATCGAAACCAGTTCCGGTGGTACCCCAAGAAGCTGAAGTTGTCGTGTGATCTCGTCGGTATCCGCGCCCGCGAACTGCTCCGCCCGAACCATGAAGCCGAGATTAACCAAGGTCTGTTGAGCGCTTTGCAGCCGAATCCGGGCCTCCTGATAGGCGGTTTCGGCTTCCATCAGCGTGCGCTCTGAGACAGCTCCCTTTTGGGCCCCCAGTCGTAAGCGTTCGATAACTTTTTGGTTGAGACGCGCGTGCGCGATCGATTGCAGAAACTCGCTTTTGGCGCGGCCGACATCGGCGGATTCGATGAGAGCCAGCACAGCGCCTTTCGCGACTCGCTCGCCGACTTTTCTCTCGACTCGCCACACGCTGCCGGGCACACGGCTCGAGAGGTGTGCCATGCGAGTCTCGTCGTACACGACTTCACCGTTCGCGACCACCGTCTCGATGATCGGTCGCTCCTGCACAACGGCAATGTCGAGGCCAACCTTGTCGGCCGCCTGCGCGGAGGCAAATTGAATGCGACGCTGATACAACCGGCATCGACTGTTATTTTCGGGTCTCGGCATGAGAGCCAGCGCCCGGTTGGCACGCTCCAAATCACCCGCCAACACATGCTGCAGCGATTTTGATTGAGCGACATCCGGATGATGCAACGGACACTGTGCGATCCCATGCTCTTTGCACCACCCGTAATCCGTCAAAGGTGGCGCCAGCTTCGAATTGCACTCAATGCACTGTGACTCGGCAACGTTGTGCTCTTTGCACCAGTCGTCTGCCGGATGAACTCCGTTGCCGATGAGGGCAGAAAACTTCGGTACCGTCCACTCAGTGCGGTGGCCCCAATAGGCTAACCCCGCGAGCACTGCGACGACTCCGACCGTCGGCGCTGCGCCGCGCATCCACAACAAGACTCCGGCGATTCGGCGCCGCGCGGGCGGAGCTGTCGCCAGTCGGGGCGCGACCTGGTCACGTTGCGTAACTGTTGACATCGTGGAACCCTCGGAGCAGTCCCAAGGTGCAAAGTGGAGAAAACTTCGAAACGTTCTCAGCCCATGAAGAGCAGATGGCGGCGAGCGCGCAGCAGCCAACCGGAAGAGTCAGCGGCCGGCAAAGATCATCAAATCAGCAGGATTTGATGCAAGAGGTGAGCGCGCAAGGGTCGCCCTGGGTCCGCAAAATTCGGCGCCAGGTACCAATGGCCAGCCAGTTCCAGGCGCGCGGCTGAGCCGGATGATAAAACGGCCACGAAATCGAACGGCGCGGCCGAGGTGACTTTTGCGACCTCGGTCTTTTGCGGCGGCAGCGTTTGGCACGCGCCCAGGCACTCGAGCCGACATTTGCAAGGGGCTGGGCAGTGGTGCCGCTCGTTCGGACGGTGCTTGCAGCACGAGTCGTGCTCAGACGCCATCGACAATTGATGGCTGCACGTGGCGCAATCATGTCCTTCGTGCCAGCAGCAACCAAGCGCCGCATGCACGAACAGAATTGTGGTCATTAAATAGGAGATTGCCGCGTGCATAATTGTCCAGCAAGACCTCTGAATATCATTGCTCTTATCGGAAGGTCGGTCAAGAAGACTTGTGGCCAAGCCGTTAGAACCGTCATAAGCGTTCGAGACGCGTTCCTTCAGCGGCCGGAATCACGCCAATTGCCCCCTTTCGGCGGAAACGGTGCCGTTCGCAGGACGCTGGCCGAGCGACCGACCCGATGGTTTCCAGTGATCCGCCGCGCCGATTCGTGCGTTCTCCCGGTCGCACAAACTCGTTTCAGGCTTCGCAAGCCGTTTGCGCAACTTTGACAGTAACGGGCTTTGTTCACCGCCGGACACGTTCATGCGAGCGCTGCGCCAATTGCCGGATTTTGAGGGTCTGGCTGACACGACGGGGGCCAATCCGTTCGGTCAGTGGTTTGCCGGCGTCGGGTTGGCGACTTTGCTGGCCGGCTACGCTGTCCGCTGCCTGGTGACGGGTCACGCGATGTTCTTTTCCGGACGTCCGATCCGACTTGTCGAGTTTCACGGCCCTAGTGCGACGGCAATCGGAGTCTTGTCTCTGTGCATCGCGGCCTTCATGCACATGCACTGGTTCTGGACGGCCAGCCCTCGATTCTGGGGTTATGCGCAGCTGGGTAAGATGATCGCCGCGGTGGGAGTCATCGGCAGCCTGGCATTTTTTTTCATCGCTTTGCTCGCGTCGTAATAGGGAGCCCCGGGGCACCGCAAGGTTTGACACTGGGGAAGCGGCATTCGCTGCTTGCAGATCAGCGCCCTCCCCGCCGCTCATTCTCCGGACGCGCCTTTCTCTTGCCTGCCCCGTTGTTGCTTCGCGCCTCTACCCGGATTAGATTAAGAATCCATAACGATCTACCTCTGCGCCCTCTTCTCGCCGCAATTCCAAATTTCCAAAGGCCGACCCAAGATGTGCGTTCACAGTTTGTCGACCGTCAGCGCTGCGCTGTGTGCGATTCTTTTCTTTCTCGGGACGAAGTCGACATACGGGCAATTCGACGACTTGATGCTCCGAGTTCCGGGCGGAGCGAATGCCCTGGTGCTGATCGACGTCGATGCCTTTTATTCCAGTCCGATGGCGACCAGCAAAGGTTGGAAGGCGACGTTCGAGAGGAAGTGGAGCGAGCAGCCGATCCTGCTCCCGCCCGAGGCAAAGCGTTTTGTGCTCGCCTCGCATCTCGATCCGCTCAACAATTTGCGATCCGATTGGGAGGCCGCCGTCGTCGAACTCGCTATTCCGGTCCCTCTGACGACGATTGCCCGCGCGGAAGGGGGGTATCTTGACTCGATCGACTCGACCCCCGTGGTTTGGACGCCCAGCCACGCCTATTTCCTTCAGCTCGACAATCAGTTGCTCGGCATTTCGTATCCCGACGATCGCCAGGCCGCCGCACGTTGGATGATGCTTTCCAAAACCGGTCAAAACGCGCCGCTGTCGCGATACCTCAAGGAGGCGACAAAACGCCTCCGTTCCGCCGGGCAGATTGTGCTGGCGGTCGATCTGACCAACGTGGCTCAGCCTCATCGACTCGATCGGGCGATTAAGGACTCGGGAGTGCTGAACGGGAAGGACGTGAGCCCGATGGCGGTGTCGCAAGCGCTGTCGAGCCTGAAGGGAGTGACGGTGGCGATCGACTTCCAGAGCCAGCCGCTGACGGAAGCGCGGATCGACTTTGGATCCAACATTAAGGCGATTCGGCCGTTTGCCAAGGATCTGGTCCTCGCGGCCATGAGTCGGTTTGGGATGCCCCTCGAAGATTTAAAGGGCTGGAAGGTGACCACCGACGCCGACTCGATCACTTTGCGCGGCATGCTGACCGAAAAGGGATTGCGTCAACTCTCGAGCTTCCTTGAGCTGCCGACCACGAAATTCAGCACCTTGGCCAAGGAGTCGGAAAGCAAAGTGGATCCGATGAAGGCCACCGTCGATGCGTCGCTGCGGTATTTCAAGACGTTGGAAAAGCTGATCGAGGACCTTCGTGGCGGAATTAATACGGACGCCAAGAGCGCGTGGTACGAGAAGACCGCGCGAAAGATCGATAACATGCCGATTCTGCACGTTGACGACGAACTACTGGCCTTCGGCGCCAGCATCGCAAAGGACCTGCGCCAGACGGCCGAGCAGGGACGCACGATCGGCCGCCAAAATTCCACCAATCAAATCGCGGCGGTTGCGTCGTACGGCAATTACTATGACGGGAACGGCGGCTACTACAGCACCGCCGGCGATCTCCCGATCTTGCAGACACAGGCGATCAACGCCAGTAGCCAGAACCGCACCCGCGGCATGCAGGCGATCAATAACGGAATGGGCGACATCCGCCGCAAGATGACGAAGAAGTACCAGGTCGAATTCTGATTTTTCCCCTTTCGCAGGGCGGACCGCCCCGGCACCCATCGTCAGAAACCTTTACGGACGACTCTGCGCACTGTGAATTGCCAATTCGATCAACTTCTTCTCCTCCGAATCGGTCGTTTGTCCGAGCCTCTTTCGCAACACGGGCACGGCCTCCGCATTTTGCGGTCCGATTCGACTCAGTGCGACGACAGCGTATCGCTTTGTCCGCCCACCCGTTTGCGGGTCATCAAGAATTGCGACCAATGGCTGAACGGAGTCGTGTCCAAACGCGACCAGCGTCTCCACGCACTTGTCACACACCATCGCATCGTGATGACCAAGATAGCGTGCCAGTCGTGACGCCGCCTCGGGCGCTTCGGCACGCAGAGATTTGAAGGCCTCAAATAGGCTTTTCAATTGTCCGCACTTCACAGAGTCGTCGTCGATACGAAAGCCACCAAACCCGACGGGCGGAGTGGGCGCGTCAAGCGCGGCGATCATGGGCTGAATCGCAGGTCGTCCAATCCCGGCCAAGACATGCACCACCGCTTGGTCGTTGCGGACCCCTAAAAGTGAGATGAGCCGAGGAATCCTTGCAATGAGTTCCTGATCGCCCCGAAATCGCGATCGATCACGTTCAAGCAATCTTTTTTCCGCTTCTCTGGCCTCATCCAGACGTTTGGCCGCGACAAGTCGATCGACGAATGTAGCGGAAGAGGTGGAGGGGATGACGATAAGCTCGTAGATCCCAAATCCGATCAGCACGACAAATGCAATGAGCCAGCGAACCGCGCCAATCGACCACCCGAAACCGCGGGGTGATGGGGGTCGGTTCTCTTGCTTGGGGCCTTCCATCCGCGCCCAGAACTCGCCGCCAAATTCCTCGTCGGCCATAGGTCAACTCGGACACGCGAGTGCGTCGCGTTCAAGGAGATCCATGCAGCCCAGCATGAGGGACAGCGAAAGCGGAAGCAAGAAAATTCAATGATTACGGCTTGAGCGCCGTGAGGCGCGGCACAGCGACCATCGGCGCGACTCTCGCAACTCCCGGAGACTCTGTCGCCCCAACCGGGGCTTCGGAGATTCTTTCGTGGCCCGCGTTACCCAGGGTTGAAACCAGTTGAACACCCTGAGCTATTCTCTGATGCCCCTTGGCGGGGCTTAAATTCAGAATCGATGCTGAGTCCACTCGGACCCGCGACGACAATCCTGAATTCCGAGAAAACTGATCTTGGCGGAACTGCATTTTTATGGCTCAATAGAGATAGGAGATTTTCGGCCCATCGTTCTCGGTCTGCGCCCGTAGCGGACCGAGCGATAAGCAGCCGGTCTGTTCGTCCTTGCCGGGAAAGGATCCCCGGCGGGAACGAAAAAAGGATCCCCGGCAGCCGCAATTCAGGCGCGGCGATCGATCGGGACCCTGGGACGGGACGCCTGCCCGAGCGCCGGGGCTCCGAAAGAGCCCTCACCCCGGCCCTCTCCCAGCGGCCTGGGAGAGGGTGGAAGAGCGGGACGGGACTCGAACGTTGGGACGGGACTGAAGCTGACGGGACGCGTTCGCGCAACTATGAGTCTCGATCGGTCTCATAGAGAGTTGAACCACAAAGTCACCAGGGCACCAAGAAAGGCAAGTCGCCGGGTTCAACTTGGTGCTCTTGGTGCCTTGGCGGTTAAAAATCCGGTTCGGCCGTTGGGACGGGACTCGAACGACGGGACGTGACGAGCGCTGGGACGGGACACGTCTCAGTGGACTGCTAGCGGAGGAAGAGCGCAGCGGCTGGAGGGCTGGACAGAGAATGGTCGGTGGGTCGGGACACTTTGATTCAACAGGTAGTTGACCCACCGAAGTAGTTGACCCACCGAACGGGATTCGAGCGGCGTAACGGGACACGGCCTCGGGAGAAGTCGATCCGGGTCGAACCTGTCCCACCTTAATCTGTTCGCGAAGAACAAGTTCGGACGAAATCGGACCGGGACGGGACACGCCGAGAAGATTTCAATTCCTTTCCGGCAACATCAATCCGCTCCTTTCCGGCAACATCAATCCGCACCGGCGGCGTCAATCGCCCGGCCCGCGTCTGGGTCGCGGCGGGCGATTGCGGACGTGGGCCACGCCCCAGAATCCTCCGATGAGGTGCGGGAACTTTCCGGGGGTGACGTGATAATGCCAGCCCCGTGCCTCGTCGTAGTGCACATTGAATTCGTTGAGCGGGTTCTTGCTTGAATCCTTGGCCAGCTCGCCGGGGGCTTCGTAGGGCCCGTAAATCGGGAAACCGTCGAACGCGAAGCCGATCAGTGGCGAATGGGCCGTTCCGTCGTCGGCCCAGGGCGATTTCACGCAGACGGGATACTTGTGGTAGTGGTACTCGAAGCCCGGGCTGGGATGCCCGCAGCAGCGATCGAGCCGCCAGATCGCTTCCACCGAATCGGCGTCGAACGGATTGAAGAAGATCACCCCGTTCACGGCGACGCCGATCGGGCCGCCTGGCAGCGCGCCGTTTTCGTTATGGACGTCGATGGCCAGATGGTTTGGATTCACGCGCGGCACGAGCGGGATCCGCCAGACCTGTCGTTGTTCCTGAATGTAGTTGGGATTGCCGTCGAGCGTTCGCCAGCGATCGGGGAAGACCGCCGTCGGGTGGTTCGGGAGGTTGTGCGACCGCACGATGAGATCGGTCTTCGTGAATTCAAGCGTGACGTTGTCTTTCACCAACCGGTCCTTGGTGACGAGCTTGCCCTCCACATCGAGCCAGCCTTTGCGAAGCCAGGCCTGCATGTTGTCGGCAAACGGGGCCTCGAAGTGATCGGTGCGGTAGTAGAGGCGGTCGGCGGTCGACGCGTCGAAGCGTGTGGGTGCTGTGGATTGGCGGTCGCTGCTCTCGTGGTGCCCTGCGTCGCTTCCTCGAGGATCGTAGAACCAGCGACCGCCGAGAGGGATGAGTGAGTCGGCTTTGGGCTCCGGTTTGTTTACCCCGCATTTGGATTTCATGTGGGCGACGTAATCGTTGGGATCGGGAATTCGGACCAGCTCAAATTCGTTGATCCAAAATTCGGCGTGCTTGGCCTTGCCGATCCCATGCCCAAACCCGACCGTCAGCTCGAGCGTGTCGACCTCGGGAAAGGGAGTGCGGAAAACAAGCTCGTAGGTCCGCCACGTGCCGATGCCGAGCCGGCCATTGGTCTGCGGATCGCGAAAGTCTTTGCACTCCTGCGCGACTTGCGGATAAATGGATTTCTTGATCGCGTCGAGCGAATTCTTTCCGGCATCGCGAAAAAACGCGACCTTCAGAAAGAGATCGTCGCGCTCGACGTGGAAGCCCTCTTGGGCCAGGCCGCGAATGCGAAACCGAAACCACCGCCCGCTCGCCGCCGAGATTTTTGCGACAGTCTGCCGCACCGAGCCCGAGCGCAGCCGACCGCTTGAGCCCTCACCGCTCGCCAAGAATCTCACGCCGCGGCCGGCAAGCTCGGAGCGAGCATCTGGGAATGCCCCCAACACGGCATCGCCTTCAATGGTGTAGGTTTTCCCGGCCGACGCTTTGTCTTCGAAGTGCGGAGCGGAATTGATTGCTCGGCCGTGGAACTCGGCGGCGTGAAGGGCCGAGAGGCACGTGCACGCGGCGAAGGTCAAACAGAATTGGACGAAGCGCGCGATCACTTTGAGACCCTGACGAGTGCGGGTGCGAATTTGCATCGAGTCGTGGGAGGAGCGAATGAATGGTGAAACTCGAAGCACCAGCCAGCTCACGCTGGCCGCTCGCCTTGGCTGCACTCATTCGGACTCTGGGCGCTCGGGTCGCTGCGGACGATTCGAATCACCACCCGGCGGGCCGCCACCAGGCCCACCGTCGCCGCCAGGTCCGCCGCCGGGCCCACCACCCTGACCGCCGCGGCCGCCACGTCCACCGCGCGGCCCCCGCGGTGCGTGCCGCACCAGATCCTTCGCGAACTTCGTCAGCTCGGCGCGATCGAGCTTTCCGTCACCGTTGGCATCGAATGACAGGGCATGGTCGACGATTCCTTCGACCGTTGGAGGTCCGCCTGACCGACCGCGGCCGCCTCCTCGTCGTCCGGATCCCGGTCCGCCGCCGGGACCGCCCGGGCCCCCGGCTCCATCAGGTCCGCCAGCAGCAGGTCCGGCGCCACCCGGTCCCGGACCATCGTCGCTCGGACCTCCAGGTCGACCGGGTTCGCCTTCCGCCTGTGGGCCTCGGCCACGGGGACCTCTTCCCTTACTACCGGGTTCCCCTTGCGGATGCAGTTCGTCGTCAGTGAGTTTGCCGTCGCCGTTCTTGTCGAGTTTCTTGAGGGCAGCCGGCGCGTTGGCGATCTCTTCGGCCGAGAGCTCGCCATCGTGGTTCGTGTCGAGTACCTCCATCAACGGATTGCGCGGGGGTCCGTGCCGACGCCCCCCGCCTTCAGATTCGCGATCGGGCGGGCCTTGGCGTTCGTGATCACCGTCACCTCGCGGAGGACCTTCCGGAGGCTGCGCGACGACAACAGCCGCGCCCAAGGCGCAAAACACAGCGACGATCCAGAACCGACGCATGGCAGTCTCCCAAGTGATTTCAATGTGAGGTCGCGGAAGTTGCTCCGAACGCGCCATTGACAGACCAAGCCGTCGTCCATCCAATAAAAGTGCTTTTCGCACAGCGAAGGGGCGCGAAATTGCACCAGTCCTCGGCTGGCGCCGGCCGAACGCCGACTCGTCTTGCGGTTGTCTCGAATCCCATCGTTCGCTGGACGGATGCATCCGGTCTGGTCGGCGTTCGATCACGCGAACGTCCCACAAGCCTAAACGGACGCGGATAGCTGACGTCCACGCGTCGACACGAAAATGCGTCCATTTCAGGCGAACACGCATTCGGGCAGGAGCCACCGGATCGGACGTGGACCTGGATGTTGTTTCTCGTAAATCTGGAGGGCGACCGATGACGGGCAGCCCGACGGCGCCGGCGGACGAGGAAGCGTTGGTGCACCGTCTGCGCGACGGCGATCGCGGTGTCCTGGGCGACCTGTTCGGTCTGCACCGGCAGCGGATCTGGCGGATGATTCGCTTCCGCATGGATCGCCGATTGGCCGCTCGAATCGACCCCGATGACGTCTTACAGGAAGCCTTTCTGTCCGCGCGGACGCGAATCGACAATTTCCTGGCCGAGCCGCGCGGCTCATTTTTCGTTTGGCTGCGGATGATCGCCCTGCAAACTTTGTTCGATCAGCATCGGCACCACATCGGAGCCGAGATGCGAAACGCCGCACGCGATGTGCGAATCGACCAGCCCGATTCATCGAACACGTCGCTCTGTCTGGCGGCGCAGTTGGCGGGAACGTTGACGTCCCCGAGCCAGGCTGCCGCGGGCTTGGAGATGACGCAGCGACTCGAGCAGGCGATCGCCTCGATGGCCGCGCTCGATCAGGAGATCATCGCGATGCGGCACTTCGAGGATTTGACGAACGTCGAATCGGCCGAGGCGCTCGGCATCAGTCCGACTGCGGCGAGCAACCGCTATGTGCGGGCCATTGCGCGACTCAAAGAAATCTTGACCGCCTTGGGCGGTTCGGAGTTCAGGCCAGCCTAGGTCCGAAACGCCAGTTAGCCGAGAATGCAGCTTAGGTATTGAAGATGCTGGCACTGCAGCCGGATAGCAACCCACTCGAGGCGCTTGCCGCTCTGTTTGTCGAGCAGCACCGGCGGGGCGAGGCGCCTTCGGTCGAGGAATACGCCCTCGAGCACCCCGAGTTGGCGGCACAAATCCGCGAGCTGTTTCCCACCATCGCGACCCTGGAGAGAGTCCGCGCGGGACAGGAACGAGCAGAGGAAGGACGACTGCCTCCGAGCGCCGCGACGCTCGAGCGACTGGGCGATTTTCGCATCGTCCGCGAAATTGGACGCGGAGGAATGGGCATCGTCTACGAGGCGACGCAGGAATCGCTGGGGCGGAGGGTTGCGGTGAAAGTGCTCGCCCGCCACTCCCGGCTGGATGACACGCATCGCCGGCGGTTTTTCCGCGAAGCGCGGACGGCGGGCCGCCTGCACCACACCAACATCGTTCCGATCCTGGGCGTGGGCGAGCAGGACGGTCTCGATTACTTCGTGATGCAGTTTATCGAAGGCGTCGGCCTAGACTCCGTGATCGCGCGCATGCGCCTGGCAAGCGCTGACCCAGTCACCGTCCGGCTTTCGTCTTATTGGGGAAAGAGAAATCGGAATTCGAAAGCCTCATCGCCCACACGCACCGGACCAATCCGCGAACCGGCAGTGAATGAGAGTGCGAGCGACGGCGAACCGGCTACCGTGGTCGACTTCGAGCTCTCTGAAGCCAGCGAGGCTCTGGAATCGGACTCGAATCCGAAATCGGGCACCAAGGATGACGTCGTAGCGGGCTCGGAAACGGATTCGCAAATTGGCACCACTCAACCCTTGCGGCAGGTTTGCCGCACGTATTGGCAGGACGTCGCCTTTGTCGGGCTGCAAGTGGCTCAGGCCCTCGAATACGCGCACAGCCAGGGAACACTCCATCGCGACATCAAGCCGGGCAACTTGTTGTTGGACCGCCACGGCACGACGTGGGTTGCAGACTTTGGCCTGGCCAAGGCGATGGATCAGGACGCCGTCAGCCGGACGGGAGAAGTGCTCGGAACCTTGCTCTACATGGCCCCCGAGCAATGGCGGGGAACGACAGACGCGCGGAGTGACATCTACAGTCTGGGCGTGACGCTTTACGAGCTGGCGACGTTGCGCGTGCCCTTGGATGTCCACGATCGGATGAAATCGGCCGGGCGGCCGAACCCGACGTCGACCGTCAAGCTGCCGCGCAGGATTTGCCCCTCGCTGCCGATCGACCTGGAAACAATCGTCATGAAAGCGATGGCGGATGAGCCGGCCCATCGCTATCAGACCGCGGGAGAGTTGGCTTCAGACCTGGCAAGATTTCTGCAGGATCGGCCGATTTCCGTCAGGCGACCGAGCCTGTGGGAGCGCTGGTGGCGTTGGCGCAGACGCAATCCGGCCGCCGCCTATTTTTCGACCGCCGCTGCCGCCCTGCTGATTCTGGTCGGCGTGATCACTTCGACCGCTTACGTTCAAACTCGGGTCGCGCTCGGGAAAGCGTCGAAGGCCAACGAAGAGCGGGGCCAGGCGCTTGCAAGCGAGAAGCTCGAGCGAGAGCGGGCCGAGTCGATGCTCACGACCTCACTCGCGGCGCTCGATCGCGTCTTCAATCGGCTCGTGCCCGAGCAACTCGATCGGGGGCGGGCGCTGGCTGTCTCAGGTCAGGATCAAGGCAACCAGACGGCGGCGGTTTCGCCCGAGTCAGCCGCTCTCCTGGAGGAGCTTCTCAAGGTTTATGACCAGCTGGCCACCGGTGAGGGGACGCAGGTGCGACTCGGCGGGGAATCGGCCCGCGCCAATCGGCGGATCGGCGATATTCATACGCGCCTGGGAAACCTGGATCGGGCCGGGGCGGCGTACCAACAATCGATCGAAAAATATCGTGCGCTTGCGAGCGGCGTTTCAGATCCCAAAATCCAACTTGAGATCGCCCGGCTTCACAATGATCTCGGCGCGATTTATGACCGGCAACGCGACCTCGACAAGGCCCGACGGGAATATCAATTGGCCCTGTCGATTCTCCAACCGCAGCCGTCAAACTCGGATTTGGCTGATGTGCGATTTGAAGCGGCCCGCACACATTTTCTGCTGGGTCGCGGGGCCAACCCCCAATCGGAGCCCGATCCGGGCGACGCGCCACGACGAGGACCGGGCGGGCCTCCCGGTCCCGCGGATGGCGGACCCCCCGACGAGCCGTGGGACCGACCTCCAGGGGAGCCCGGCGGTCCACCGCCTCGTGAATCCGATGACGGACCTGGCGGTCAACCGCCGCCCGGACTTGGGGACCCTTCCACCCACCGGCCCGAGCATCGGCCGCCGCCCGGCGCGGAACGTCGCGGGCCCCCTCCCGAAGACGAGCGTCGCGGCCCGCCTCCCGATGACGCCCCTGAAGGTCCGGGTGAACCGCCCGGAGGACCCCGTCGAAAGCGCGCCGATCCCAACGAACTGGGTACGGCGATCAGCCTGTTGGATTCCCTGATCGACAGCGATCCGAAGAACCCCTCGTACCGTTATCTGCTGGCCCAGTGTTATCGGGAAAAAGCCAGTCCGAGCGACGCGTCGTCTGCAGAGGTCGACAAAGCGGAGGCATTGCTCACTCAGCTCGTGAAAGAGCATCCGGAAGTAGCCGACTACCACTTCGCTTTGGCCGACACCTACGCAATGTCCGACATTCGGCGGCTTGCGCCGGAAGACTTCCCGAAGGCGGAAAAGAATTTGCGCGCGGCGCTCAACGAAAGCACCGCGCTCGTCGATCGTAATCCCTTCGCGACGGACTACGCTGCGCTGCACGTCCACATTTTGCACAAGCTTGCCGGGGTTCTGCGTCACAGTCCGCGGGAACGGGCCGGCGCGCCGGCTACCGTTGACGAGGTTGGCCGGCTCTACCAAGAGGCGATTCGCAAGCAAACCAGTCTGGTGCAGCGGTTCCCGGGAAATGTGGGCTATCTCTTTTGGCGGGGGAAAATCCGCACGTCGCTGGGCGAATTTTGGCTCGAGCGTCGAAATCCGGAAGAAGCGCGAAAGGTTTTCGAGGCGGCGATTCACGACGTAGAACCCTCCTACCAGAGAAAAATCTCTCAGGGTCCCTTGGGTGACGTCCTGGGTGAGCTGTATGAGCGTCTTGCTGAAACGCTCGGACATTTGGGCGACGAAAAAGCCGCTCAAGCCGTTCGGGAGAAAGCGAACAAGATCGGTCCTCGGCATCCGGGCCCCGAAGGCGAGGAGTCCTTCCCTCCGCGCCCTCGCCCGCCGGGACCACCGCCTGACAGGGATGATGGTCCCGATGAATTCGGCCCCGACATTGGGCCCCCCGGACCGCCGCAGAAAGGACCGACCGATCACCGCCGCGGGAACACTGGGCCTTAGAGGCCGCTTGCTTCCGGCACTGGATTCGATTTTCTACGTGAAGGATAATCGCACGAGCGCCACGCCCGCGTGCGCACTCCCGTAACCCCTCGCAGGTTCGCCCATGACCGCCTTCGCATCGCCGAGGATCGCTGTTTGAACACTGCTGGCGTTGCACTGCCGCAACTGCCTGAGAGATGGACCAAGCGTTGGCCGGGATGGTTGGTGCTTTGGTCGGGCTGGATCTTCCCGCAGATCGTCCTTCTGGGGCCTGCGTTCGTCGGCCGCACCGTCGAGCTGCCGGTCGACATGCTGGGCTTCCCGAGTACCTATCTGCCCGATCGGCCCGAGTACACGAAGGTGCAGCGCCATGGCCGAGAAGTGTTCGATCTGATCTTCCTCTATCAGGAGGCTCGCGATTTCTCCGCGACCGAGCTGCGGGCCGGGAGATTGCCACTGTGGCAGCCGGCGAATTACGCGGGGGCTCCGTTTGCAGTTTGGCCGAAATACTCGCCCTTTGAACTGCTCTACTACATTGCTCCGAACCCCGTCACGCTGGCCTGGATCGCCTTGCTCCAAGCGATCACAGTCGGATTCGGCATGTGGCTGTTTCTCTCGCGCTGCCTCAAGTTGTCCTTTTGGTCCGCGGCGATTGCCAGTTGGTGTGCCCCGCTGACCGGATTCATCACAGTCTGGCATGGGGCCTTGCCTCTCGGTCCGGTGTTGTGGTTGCCGTGGTCGCTGCTCGCGGTCTATGGAGTCGTCAGAAATCCTTGGGGTGCTAGCACTCTCGGAGTCGCGATCGTAACCGCGTTGCTCTTGCTGACTGGCCATCCCGGTATGGGCGGCCTCGTCCTTCTGACAACCGGTCTGTATTTCCTTTGGACACTCACATCCGAGCAGCTCCGCCGGCGGCAGTGGAAAGCCGCGGCCTCGAGCGTGGCCGGCGTGACAACGGCCTGGCTGATCGGGTTTCTGATCAGTGCGCCGTACCTGCTGCCCCTTTTGGAGTACGGCCGCACCGGATACCGGATGGACGTCCGCTCAACGGGGTACGAGGAACGCCCCCCCGAGGGACTCGAGGGACTTCCCGCCATCGTTTGGCCTTGTGTAAACGGCGGCGAGACCCATGTGAGTATGGATCGCGCGCCTTGGGCGGCTCGCTCGAACCTCACAGAGGGCGCCTCGGGCGCCTATGCAGGATTACTGGCCGTCTTCTGGTTAGCTCCGCTGGCCTGGTGCCATCGAAGACTGCGCCCTCTCACCATCTTTCTGATATTATTGCTGATCGTGTCGCTCGGTTGGACGCTCAATGTGCCGGGAATTGCGCACGTCCTGCGATCGAGGCCTCTGCGCCCGCTGGCCTCCCTCTCCTTCAACCGCTGGGTGTTCGCCGCGTCCGATGCGATCTTGATTCTCGCTGCCATTGGGCTCGACTCATTGCTCGCCGCAGTGCCGAGATTCCGCCGTTCGTGGACGATTCCGATGTTAGCCGTAGCGAGTTATTCCGCCTGGTGCGTCTATCGCCGATTCACCCTCACGCAGGACTTGAACGATCAGGGTTATTCCCGATGCTTTCTACTCGGCATTGCGTTTTGCCTGGTTGCCTTAATCGGATGGGCGACGACCTTTCGCAGCGGCCCTTACTTCAAATGGATCCGGATCGGCGTGATTTGCCTGCTGCCGGCGGAACTTTTTTGGTTCGCCTGGAGCGAACGGCGACAAGCCGAGATGGCGCTCTATTTCCCGCCTGTTCCGATTTTGGAAAAACTCGCCGCGTCGGCTACCGGCCGCATCTGGGGAGTTGGCTGCCTCCCGCCGAATCTGAATCAAATCGTCGGCCTCGAGGACATTCGCGGCTATGACGGCGTCGACCCGAGAAATATCGTCAAGCTGTTGGATCTGGCCGTCCTTCAGTCCTCCAAGAACTCGCCGCCTGACTACGCCCACACACAACTCGCGCAGCCCGTGCTGCGTTGGAGTGATCTCGGTTTGAAATGTCATCCAGTGGCGGATCTGTTGGATGTTTGCTACCTGCTGTATCGGGTGCCGCCGCCCAACGGCTTGGAAGTCATCCTGCACGAGGACGACTATTGGATCGTTGCGAACCGCTCGGCACTGCCACGCGCTTTTGTGCCGCGTTCGATGCGCGTTGTGAGAGACGACGCCGAGGCGCTCGCGCAACTCGAGCGCTTCGACCTCGATCCGCGGCAGAAGGTCTTCGCGACCGATAACCTTCTCCTGCCCGACGCGATGCAGGGGGAAGCAACCGTGCGCTACGAAAGCCCGACGCGGACAATTCTCGACGCGAACATGAAGACCGAGGGCTTGGTGCTGCTCTCCGACTCGTGGGATCCCGGCTGGAGCGCACAACTCGACGATACGCCCTGCCCGATCTATCGCGTCAATGTGGCACTGCGCGGATTCAAGGTTCCTGTCGGCAGACACCAGATCGTATGCACGTACGATCCCCCGATCGTTCACACCGGATTTCGCGCAGGTGCGGTTGGCTGCGTCCTTTTACTTCTGTGGGCGCTGTGGAAAGTGGTCGGGAGACTGCGCGCGGGAACTGCTCGGGATGCAATGCCTGCGTCGACGTAGCGGCCGCTGGGTCGGCTGACGGGGCAGTTGGCCTTTTCGCCAGAGTCCAATTGACCTGAGCCTAATGGAGCGGACGCTGCCGATCGTGGGAGATCACCCCTGTGACGTCCCGGGCCAGGCTGCGACTGAATTTCTCGACGCCGTCGGCATTGAGATGCTGGTAATCCCAGCAGAACTCGGCATCGTAAAGCAGGATCTCGGGGCGCATGACGGTCAACCCTGGAAACTCTCGCTGCAAATCCTTCAGCCAGTCGCGGACGGGGGTGTAGTCGGTCTTGACCGTGTCGACGATCGGGACCAGCCGAACGATGAGCGGGAGGCCGCTGTCGTCTGCGAATTGCGCCAGCTCCTTCAAACCTCGGTCCCACTGTTTGGCGACGGTGACTGTTGGCTTGTTGGGCGCGTCAGTTCCTGTCGGAAAATGTTTTCCACCCAAGGCCCAGTAGCCGCGAGACTGGCGGATCTTCTGCTCGAGCGTCAGATAAGTGTACTTGCCGCCACCCTCCAGGAATTCAGCACGCGGGTCAAATCGACGCTCTGCGGCAGGGGCCTCCCACAATGCAAAGCCCACTCCGACGCCGCGTCGCGCGAAGAATTTGAGCGATTCGACGTCCGCGGGTAAGCACAGCGTGCCTCCGCGATTCGGACCGTAGCTCCAGCGAAAACGGTGTGGCATGTCGCCTAGAGCTTCCGACACTTCCACGTCCAAGTCGTCCGGCGTCACGGCCAGGACGGCGGCGCGCGGTTTCGAGTGATGTTGCAGGTAAATCTGCAGAATGAGCCGAAATCCGTCGATGCCCAACACTCCCATGCTGCCGAGGTTGTACGCCTTCAGTCCCGACGCCTGTTCGAAAACCGCGGGGTCAATGCTGCAACGGCAGGTGCTGTCACCGAGAAAAACGACGTCGTTATATTCCGTCGACTTGAGCGCGTACTCGGCCGGATAGATCAGCATCGCCTCGTCGCGCGTCGGCGCGCGGAACGGATCCAAGAATGGCGGATCGGCTCTGTAGTTTTCGCCCAGCAGTGATGTCAGGCCAGCCAACGTAGCGAGCGTCAGCAAGGCCACTGCGAGAGTGGCCGCAGTCGGTGCCAGCCGCGGCGACGCCAGCAGAGACATTCGCGATCGGAGTGCCATTGGCAGAGGCCAAAATGATCCAAGCCGGTCCTGGGGACGCTGACAGATGGCTAAGTGCCATCTCGGGCCGCTCAAAACGCCATGTACAGCACCGGTGGCGGTTCCTGTTGAAACGCCCAGTCGACAAAAAACATGCCGGCGACGAACATGCATTGCACGCAAAGGATGGCCGAGAGCCACCCGTTTCGCTCGCCGATTCGTCGCGCCATCAGCTCGAGGACCGAGCCGGCCGCGTCGGATTTCCATAAGGCGGCCAGGAGCGCCGCGGCAACGACGATTGCGATACCCGGACCTTGCCACGAATAACCCGAAATCGCGGCCGGCAAGTGCAAGAGTTCGCTACCCGCCGCTCCGAGAATCGCCAGGGCTCGATCGACATCGTTGGCGAAGAAGAGCTGGCTAAGGCAGACGTAATGCAGCGTGACCACGATGGCGGCAAGCCGCACGGTGGGACTTTTGAGATACGCATGCAGTCGCTGGCGCCCCAGGGTCGCTCGAAGCACGTCTCCATAAGCGCGCGTCACCGCGGCTCCCAGACCGTTGAGCACGCCGAACACGACGAATCCGTCCGTCGTCCCATGCCACACTCCCGCCACGAGGAGCGCGAGAAACAAAAGCGCGTAGCTCCAATACCGGGCCCCGCCTGGAAACCTGGTCGCGGCAACCTTGTAGCTCGCCATAAAAACGTAGTCGCGGATCCAGTGGGTCAAGCTGATGTGCCAGCGGTCCCAATAATCCAAAACATTTCGGGCGAGCCAGGGGCGGTTGAAGTTTTCCGGCAGCTGGAAACCGAGCAAGCCGCCCGCCCCGAGCATGATGTCGGTATAGCCGGAGAAATTGAAATAGAGATACACGGGGTAAGCGTAAAAGCAGAGCAACGCTTCCGAGAGAGTGGGAACCGCGTGCATCCTGTTGGCCGAGTTGAAGACTGATTCCGCGTAGGTGCCCAGCACGCCGACCTTGATCATGCCGGTCAGAATTCGGATCCAGAGCAGCAAGCTATCGCGAGTATCGCTCGGCTGCAGATCCATTTCCTCCCAATATCGCAGGAAATCGTTGTAGCGTTGGATGGGCCCCGCCGTGATCGTGAAGAACGACAATTGGTAATTCAAATAGGTCCACAGATTGAAGGGAGCCAATTGTCCCTGCCACTGGTCAATCAGCATGTGGATGAATTTGAAGGTCATGTACGACAGTCCGACCAGCTCGACCGGGTGAAGCCGCATCTCCCAAGACAGGGGAAACGGAATGAAGCTGGCGAGCACGCTGTACCTCTTGAGGTACAGGTAGAGCACAAGCACCAGCGCCACAGCCGCCACGACGACGGCCCCGCGCCCGATTGCCCGGACCGCCACCAGGGCCAGATAGGTCACGGCCAGCATGACCGCAAACCATTCCCAGCTGCGCAAGTCGGGGACCAACGGAACGAGGAACAGAGCGCTCGTGCACGCCAGGATCAACTGCCGCAGCCGTTTGCCGGGCGCGAGGTGAAACACGATCACCGCCGCGCCGCAGAAAAACAGAAATCCGAGAGAGCAGACCGACATCGCGAATTCTCAACCCGCCTGGAGTTTGTGTTCGATCAGCCGGACGAAAGAGCCGATATTCTGGTCCGGCTCTTTCAGCCGGGACATTTCGGCCGTCGCGAACTTGATCCCCAGGGCGCGCTCGACGGCAATCAAGAGGTCGATGTGCGTCACGGAGTCCCAGCCCTCGACGTCGGCGGCCGTCATGTCGTCCCTCAGGACGATGGTCGGATCGTCGAAGACCTGGCGAAAGATTTCCTGAAGCTCGGCACGGACGTCACGCAAGGGAGGCATCCCTCTGGATAAAGTGCGGTAGCGGGGTGGCAGCAGCGTCGGCCGACAGCTCCCAGAAGGTGGCAGCGCCGTCCGAGCCGGCCGGTGAAAAGCCGAGCTTCGCAAAGTGGTCGACGACCAGCGAGTTCTTGGCAGTCGGGAGATACGTCCCCAGGAGCCGCACGCAGCCCTCCGCACGGCACAGGTCGACCAGCTCGTTCCGCGCGAACTGCTCGACGCCCCGCTGCAGCACGCGGCAGCTCATGAGCCACGTATCGATGGCCAAGGCGTCACCCTGCTTGCGTAAGACGATCACGCTGATGAGTCCGTTATCCCCGAGTTCGTCCCGCAGGCTGAAGGTCAGCGTGCGCCACTCGAGGCTCTCGATCAGGCCGCGCACCTCCGCCAGCGTATATCGCCGCGTCGTTAAGTTGAACTGGTTTGACTTGTTAATGAGCTGGGTCGAGCGTTCGATGTTCAAATCGTTGATCGGTTCGACTTTCATTTTCATCCGTAGCGACGCCAGAAACGCTTCCAAATCGGGCGCAACGGCCGCCAGCTCCTTGCGGCGCGAGTTGTCGAAGTAGTAACGCGCGCGGGCTGAGTCCTCGCGCGTAAAAGTCGTCGTTTCGAAATAACGGTGACGAGCGAGTGCGGCGATGTAACCGGACGGATCCTCCGGCAGGTCGGGAACGGCGACTTGCGGCACAAAACGCCGCACCAGCGCGCGCTCGGCCGGGTTGTCGTCGACGAAGACGATCGAATCGAGCCCGAGCTCCAATCGATCGGCGACTGCGCGCAAGTTGTCCGCTTTGTTGTTCCAGTTCGCGACAAATGCCGAGATGTCGGACATCCGCAGGACCATGTCGGCGCGTCTCTCGAACGGCTCCCTCGCTTTTTCCGGGTCGTTCTTGGAACAGACCGCGAGCACGATTCCGCGCTGCGACAGCTCCTTCGCGTAACGCTGGAACGCCAGAAACGCCTCTCCTTCTCCCGAGCCCTGACCGAATTTGATTCCGCCCGGGCCGACGTCGCCCACGACTCCGCCCCACAACGTGTTATCCAGATCGAGTGCGAGTACCTTTTTACTCCGACCCGAGATCGAACGCAGCAAAGAGACAACGCTATGGGCGTAACCGGGCAGGCACTCTGCACCGCACGGCATCTTGAACTCGTGGTAAAACCGCGGATCGAACCAGCTCACCGCGCCGGCCTCGGCGGCCAGACTCTGCAAGTCGTGCAGCACGACGTAACCGGGAGCGGCGGCCAACATGCTGTTGAGTCGAGTGAGATAATTTTCGCTGGCTGCCGGATGCCGCAGCGTGTAGTGTCCGAAAACGCGGTCGGGAGGCGGATCGAAATTGTTTTGGATCAGCGTCGCGTTCCAGCGAGACTTGGCCGTCTCCCAGAGCTGCATCCAGTCGGCCAGTTCTGTTTCCGCAAACTGTTCGACGGCGGCCGCGTCGGCATCCGGCGGGGGAAGCCGAGTCACGTCGCGGGCTCCGGTTGCCAGGAACACGATTTCCGGCGCGAAACGATCCAGACCGGAACCGGGTGTTAGGATCTCGTGCCGAAAGAGACCGTACTCTGCCTCATAGATCTCGGCGACGATCCCTTCGCCTGCGAGGAACAGTTCGAGCAATTGGCGAAGCTGGATCGTCGTCGGCCCGCCCAAAATTGCCAACCGCAAGACTCGTCCTGAAGCCGAGTCGGGAGACTCGCCGGGCAAGAAGCGGCGCAGCTTCATCAAGGACGAGTAGTCCAAGAGGGGGCTCACCGCCCGCGCGGCCCAGGTCCCTGCGGCATGAGACCCCTCGCGTAGCGAGACGTCTTTAAGGCCCCCGATGAACTCCGCAAAGCGTGGCCTGCGGGCCGGCGCATCCAGCTGCAAGTACGATTGGAGGAGTTCCTGATCGTACTGGGGCGCGGTCAATGGGACGCTCTGCATAAGCCGATTGGCGCGCCTATTCATCGATGGCAGCGAGGCTCGACGAAAGGCGGGTTTCTTGCCTCAATTTGACGTTAGTTTCGATCCTAAGCCGGGTAACTTGGGAGGTCAATCCGCGACGACGAGCCTCGATTCGGCTGCGGCATTCGCGCGATTGCCGGGATCGGCTAGATTTCGGCCACTCGGACGGAGGCGGCCGTGCTCGCGTCATCATATGTTCGTCGGATTCCCTGGTTTATCTTGCTCTGCGCCTGTGCGCTTTGTGTGATGGGGCTGGCGGCGATCGCTCGCGGGGACGAGCTGGACGGAGGCGGGCAACTCTGGGGACGGCAGCTCGAATGGATTTTGCTGGCGGCCTGCGCCCTGTTTGCTGCGACGGTGCCCCACTATCGGTTTCTACGGCACGTTTGCTACCCGGTCTTCTTCGGTTGTCTGCTGCTGTTGGCCGCCGTCTTTCTCACACCGTCCCGTAACGGAGCTCAGCGTTGGATTCCCCTGGGCCCGATCGCGTTCCAACCGTCGGAGCTGACCAAGCTGGCATTCATCGTGGCCCTGGCCGCTTACCTCGTTCATCAGCGAAGTTACCGCGAGATGAAAGGGCTCCTCGTCCCGTTCGTGATTGCCCTGGTTCCCATGGGGTTGATCCTTCGTGAACCCGACTTGGGCACTTCGCTGATCTTCCTGCCCGTGCTATTCGCGACGCTGTTTGCCGCTGGGGCCCATGTGAGGCATCTGGTGTTCGTCGTGCTCTTGGCGATCCCGATCTTGCCATTGATGTGGGTGGGAATGAGCGCCGAGCAGAAGTCTCGCATCGTGACGCTGTTCGTTCAGCACGACGGCGGGCCCGCTCCAACAGGCGACGGATACCATCTGCATCAATCGAAGCAAGTGCTGGCCCTGGGAGGAGTGCGCGGAAGCCAATTCAGCGGACCGATGATCGACGACCCACAGGCCTACCACCTGCCTGCGTCGCGGACCGATTTTGTTTACTGCCTGGTGGGAGAGCGGTTCGGAGTGATTGGCGGCATCGCCACCTTATTGATCTACCTGGCGCTCTTTGCGGCCGGCCTCAGAATCGCGGCCCGGACGCGCGAGCCCTTCGGACGCTTGCTCGCCGTTGGAGTCGTGACGCTGATCGCGGCGCAGACCGTGATCAACACCGGGATGACGGTGGGCCTGATGCCGGTCACGGGAATCACGCTTCCTTTGATCAGTCATGGCGGCTCGAGCCTCGTTACAACGGCGGGCGCCCTGGGGCTCTTGCTCAACGTGGGACTGCGCCCCGGCTACGAAGTCGCCGGCGAGCCGTTCCAATTCGCCGATTGAGGCGCGGCGTTCGGCGAACGATTCTCACCGGTGAGTAAATCATTCAAGGCTTGTAACAGACCGTCCGCGTCAGACCGATTCGCGGCATCCAAGCCGCGACGGAGGAGAGCGACTTGCCGCTTCGTGATGGGAACGAGAACGTCGTGGGGAGGAACTCGCGGAACGAGTCTCCGAGAGATGGCTGCCACTAAGGTCTCGAGGCCTTGGCCGGTTTTCGATGAGACGCGAAGCCAATCAGCGGATTCATCCGTCCCCCATCGATCCGTCCCCTCATACGGCGCGAGATCGCACTTATGAGCGACTACGAGCGCGCGCGGATGTTCGGCGATGATCAGTCGGTCAGACTGCAACGCCGGCTGGCTGATGTCGACGAGCACAATTGCCAGGTCAGCCGCACCAAGCGTCGCGCGGGCCCGCTCGACGCCAGCCGACTCAATCGGATCCGCGCTCTCGCGGAGTCCCGCGGTATCCGACAGCTCAATCGGCCAGCCGTCGATGGCCGTCGGAGCGCTGACGACGTCGCGTGTGGTTCCGGGTTGATCGAAGACCACTGAGCGCGTGTAGCCGAGGATCGCATTGATCAGGCTCGACTTGCCAACGTTGGGTCGACCGGCCAGCACGACGCCCCACGGCTGAGTCAAATGCAAACCGAATTCGGCCCACGTCAGCCACTTCCGAATTTGGGTAGCGGCGGCCGAAAGGTTCCCCGGCACAGACGAAACGAGAGCGCTGAGCGATGACTCGAAAAGGCCGTTCGCCTGCTCCCAGAGAATCGCCGCGGTTTGCAGCGTGGTCGCGCGGCACAGTTCGCCTAGGATTTCGGCACGAAGGGGTGATTCGGTGGCGCGAAGCGACTCCGGCCAGCCGACAACCCGGCAGCCAGCGATTTCGAGATCTCGCAGGATTCGCCCAGCCGCGGCCTGGCCGCCGTGACAGTGAATCTCCAGCGAATGGCGATCGACGGCACAGACAACAACATCCTCCTCAATCTCCGCGCCCCAGCGGCCGAAGACAATCTGACCGACGGGCTGAGTGCTCAGCGCTCGGCGGTTCGCGGCTCGGAAGGGGAGCGAATCCAACGGCTGCCACGCGGCCCATTCAACCGACACGCGAATGGTGGCAATCGCTCCCCGTCCGGGCGGAGTCCACAAAGCGGCCAAGGGTGGGCCGTTCACGGATTTTGTTCCGCTTGTTCCGCGGCCACGACCGCGAGCCCCTGCAGCGACAGCTGGGGCTTCCAAATTGCGCCGGGCAAGTGAGGCGCAAGCAGCGAGGCGCCTCCGCCAGTCAGCAACAAGAACGGCTCAGTCGTCCAGCGCCGGCTCAGCCGCTCGGCAAGCTCTTTGATCGCACCGACCTGTCCCCAGAGCAGCCCGCTACGCAGGGCCTCTCGCGTTCCGCGCCCGAGCGGCTCGTGGGATTCCTCAACCAACTCGTCGACGGTGACGTAGGGAAGCAGCGCCGTGTACTGGTGCAGAGCCCGCGCACAGAGCTCGAAACCGGGCAGAATGGCGCCGCCCTCGAACGCCCCCTCCGCAGAGATCGCGTCGACGCACGTGGCCGTCCCCGTGTCGATGACCAGGGCCGGCCGATGCTGCGGGCGGATCACATTGCACGCGACCGCTTTCAGAATCCGGTCCATGCCCGCGTTCCTGGGGGCGGGGGGCCGAATTGCGGGCGGAATGCGCGACAGGTCGTTGACGACGGTGGGCGGCGGCCAGTCGGTCGGCCACCCTTCAATTAACCCGGCAATGCCGTTCGGATGGCTTCCGGAGATAAAACCGTGAACGATGGTGCCACTGCCAATTGAGAACGGTTTCCTCAAGGTTTCCCAGGCAATCGGCTCTCCATGCGGGACAGCAAGATGGCTCGAACACTCGGGCAAAACATCGGTGGTTCGGTCCGTCCCGGGCCGAAACAACCCGAACTTGGTCCGGCTGTTTCCGACGTCCACGCACAATACGGGATCGGCCACGGGATTCCCCGGTTCAAGAAACGGGCGCGGCCAGCCGGTCGCGGATTTGCGGATTCACCACCTGTCCGTCCCGGGTGATCAATGTGTCGCGGACAATTTCGTCCTGCATGTCGAGCGTCGGCAGCCCATGTTTTTTCAAGTGCACCAGGAACGCCGCAATGTTGCGCGAAAACATTTGGCTCGCGTGGTGGGCGACAGTCGCAGGGAGGTTGAGCGGTCCGAGCACTGTGACCCCGCCGACATCAACCGTCTCGCCCGGTCGGGTCGCTTCGCAGTTTCCGCCGCGTTCCGCCGCCAGGTCAACGATCACCGATCCCGGTGCCATCCCTGCGAGCATATCACTTGTAATGAGAACAGGCGCGCGCTTGCCCGGAACCGCCGCGGTCGTGATCACGACGTCGCTTTCTGCCACGACCTTGGCCATGGCCGCTTGCTGGCGCTTGTAGAAGTCCTGGTCCATCGCCCGTGCGTAGCCCCCCTGCCCTTCCGCCGATTCGAGCCCGAAATCGACCGGCTTGCCTCCCACGCTTTGAATCTGTTCTCGCGCCGCGGGACGCACGTCGTAGGCGTACACGATCGCACCCAGTCGGCGGGCGGTCGAGATGGCCTGTAAACCCGCCACGCCGGCACCCACGACAAACACCCTGGCCGGCGTCAGCGTCCCGGCGGCCGTCATCATCATGGGGAACATGCGAGGCGAGGCGTCGGCAGCCAGCAGCACCGCTTTGTAGCCGGCAACTGTCGCCATCGACGAGAGCACATCCATCGACTGGGCCCGCGTAATGCGTGGCAGCAACTCCAGGGCAAACGTCGTGACCCGCCGCTCGGCCAGCGCGGCGATCGGCCGGGGGTCGGAAAGCGGATCGCAGAGCGCGATCAGGATCTGGTTTTCTCGCAGCGTCTCTCCAACCGCGAACGGTGCCTGCGGATCGGCTCCGGCTGCCCGAACATGAACGATGACCTCTGCCGCGGCTAGCTCGGCACGATCGAGTGCAATCCGCGCGCCTTGCTGAAGGTATTGCGCGTCCAGGAATCCGGCGCGCAGGCCCGCGTTGGCCTCGACAAGAACTTCCAACCCGGCCTTTTTCAGGCTGCGAACATCGGCCGGGACGAGCGCAACCCGCCGTTCGTGGCCCGACGTTTCTTTGGGAACGCCGACGGTCAGCAACGAAGAGTCGGGAGCCATGCGCAGGAATCGTCCATCAAGGGTGGCCGCACTTGTCGCTCATCTTATAGCCAATGAATTGTGCTGCCGACAGTCCACGTCCCATTCATTCAACCCAGCGCCAGTCCACAAGGGGCAACGTGAGCCAAAGCAAATAGGCGATCGGACCTGCGTAAACAACGCTGTCGGTTAAGTCGACTAATCCACCAAATCCTGGCAAGAGCCGCGCAGCATCTTTCTTGCCAAGGTCGCGCTTGATGAGCGACTCGCAAAGATCGCCGACAACGCCCGCGATGGCGACGAGCACGCCATAGCTCACACAAAGGGTGACACTTAAAGGGCGCCAACCTGCGTTGAAAAGACGAGGTCCGAATTGCAGCCAGGCATACGAGGCCAGTCCAGCCACAATCACCGCGCCCAAGAACCCGGCCCACGTTTTTCCCGGACTTAGAAGCGGCGCCATCTTGCGGCGGCCGAAAAGGCGCCCAAACGTATAGGCACCGATATCTCCACACTTCGCAGCGAAAATCAAAGAGCCGAGGACGTAGTAGCCCGGGTGTGTTTTCAGCGTTACCAACCGTGGTTCGACCCAGAAAAGATGGGCGGTCAGACACAGCAGGAGTCCGGCGTAGCTGACAATCAATAGCTCCGCGCCCAGCGTTTCCATCTGCTGCCCCGGGGCGCGGTAGCGAATTGCATTCGACGCCAGGATCCAAAGAATGCACAGTCCGAAGACCAAACCCGAATCAATCCCTGCCCGGTCGAGCCACCTCAAGGCCTCAACGTGCGGCAACCAGGCGGATGCGACCACAAGGCTGGATAACAGCGCCGTCTCAACGAAGCTCGGACGAAACGACCGAGCGTGAAACAGTCCCACCAGTTCCCACGCGGAGCGCACTGCGATCAGCAGGGTGAGACAAAGCAGCACCGGTGCTGACGGACCGAGTCGCGCATCGAGATAGCAGAGGCCGACGAAGGCTGGGATCAACACGGCCGAGACCAAGAGTCGCCAGCCGAGCATCGCCGGTCAGTCCTTAAGACCGCCGAAGCGGCGATCGCGCATCGCGAAATCCCTAAGTGCTTGAATCAGCTCCTTGCGGCGAAAGTCGGGCCAGCACGTCTCGGTGACCCACAACTCGGCGTAACTGATCTGCCACAGCAAAAAGTTGCTGACGCGCATTTCGCCGGCCGTGCGAATCACGAGATCGGGATCGATGATCCCGGCCGTGTAGAGATACGAGCTGACCACCTCTTCGGTTACTTCGTCGGGATCGATCAGGCCGCATTCCACCTTGCGGGCAATCTCGCGGACGGCGTCTACAATTTCTGCGCGGGCGCCGTAGTTGAGCGCCAGGCAAAGACCCATTCCAGTATTAGGCCGGCTGAACTCGATCGTACGATCAACTTCGGCAAGCACTCCCTTGCCCAGCCCGTCGCGGCGCCCGATCGTCGTGAAACGAATCTGCTGCCGCATGATCTCGGAGCGCTCCTCGATGACGTACTGCTCGAGGAGATGCATCAGCAGGCTGAGCTCGTGCCGCGGGCGCTTCCAGTTTTCGCTGCTGAAACAATAAAGCGTCAGCTGCTCGATCCCCAGGCGGCAGCATTCCTCGACGAGCAGGCGCACGCTCTTGACGCCTCGCCGGTGCCCCTCGATGCGGGGGAGTCCGCGGGCCTTCGCCCAACGGCCGTTGCCGTCCATGATTACGGCGATATGCCGGGGCAGGCGATCGGGACGCAGCCCCTCCGCGGCAAGCTCATCGGTCGTGTAAGTCGCTAGGGTCGGCACGTGTGGTGTTTCGGTGGCAAAATGCGGAACGTTGGTCCCCTCCATTTTGCGCTCGAAAGAGGGGCTCGCCAAGACCACCACGCCGCGCCGAGGGACCTTTCACCCAAACCGGGAACGCCGCCAATGTCAGTCGGCAAGAAGCTTTCCGCGGAACGGGTCGCCCTACTGTAGCAGCAGGGGCTCAGCCGCTTCTTGCCCCTCCTGAAGCTGTTCCTCATTCTCCTCGCTAGCCTGGTCCCAGTACAGGGTCTGTTCCCAGTAGGGCGGAAACGTCTTCGGAGATGAGATGGCCAGTCGCACAGAGTTTTCGCAAATGTCCAGTACCGTCACGTGAATGTCGCTGCCGATTACCAAGCTCTCGTTCACTCGACGGGTAATCATTTGCATTTGGCCGCCTCTTGCTTTCTGGAGGACCTTTGGGGAACCTGAAACCGCTTACGGCAACTTACTTCACAAGTCTGTCGGCTACTCTTTGAGGGCAGGCACCAAACAAAAAAGAAACAAGCGCCGTGCCACAACCGGCGCTGTCACTCGCTAACACGACTTGTAAATGTTTGAAGCTGCTTTGGCGACGGCGGTCATTCTGCCGCGCGCTTGCCGAGAGAACAAGCACCAAGTTCGAGGTTTTTTTAAATCGAAGAAGCGACGAATCGCCGCTTGACAATTCACATCGAATCAATCTCGGACGCGCCATGAAGTTGTTGGTGTTTCCCCCCGTCGAAGCCGAGCGACTCGCGCAGATCGTCCGAGCGGCCGGAGAAATGTCCGTCGTCAATGCAGGCGATGAAGCCGAAGCGCTCGACCAAATCGTCGACGCCGACGCGTTTTTCGGAAAGATGACTCCTCGCCTGCTCGAGCGCGCCGGGCAACTTCGCTGGGTGCAGACGCCGACTGCCAGTCTCGAACATTACCTGTTCGACGCGCTCGTCGAGCATCCCTGCGTCCTTAGTAACATGCGCGGTTTGTTTTCCGACGTGATCGCCGACCACGTGATGGGTTTTGTTCTGTGTTTCGCGCGCAACCTCCATCTCTACCGCGACCAGCAGCGCGACCATCGCTGGGAGCCGATTGGCGGCGAAGCGGGCCGCTCGGATTTTGTCGCGGGGCCGGCCTTCGTCAGCGAAATCGACCGGCATCATCTGCACCTTTCCGACTGCACGCTCGGCGTGGTGGGGGTCGGGAACATTGGATCGGAAATCTGCCGCCGGGCCGCTGCGTTCGGAATGCGTATTCTGGGCGTCGATCCCCGTTGCCGAGAAGTTCCCGGCGCACTGCCCGAAGTTTGGCCGTCCGCACGGCTGCTCGATTTGCTGCGAGAGAGCGATTTCGTGGTGATCGCCGCCCCGCACACTCCAGAAACTTTTAAGCTCTTTCGCCGCGACAAGTTCGAGGTGATGAAATCGACCGCTTACCTCATCAACATCGGCCGCGGGGCGATCGTCGACCTGGACGATCTTGTGGCCGCGCTCCAAGCCGGGGAAATTGCCGGCGCCGCATTGGATGTGTTTGAGGTCGAGCCGCTTCCGCGGGATTCGCCGCTTTGGTCGATGCCCAATGTGATCATCACGCCGCACATTGCGGCGGCCTCGACGCATATCGCCGAGCGGCACCTGCAGACTCTCTTGCAAAATATTCGCCGCTTCGTCGCCGGCCGGGAACCGGCGACGCTCGTTGACAAGCGACAATGGTTCTGAGCGCCCGAAAACGTCACAGGTTGGCGCCAATCCATTCACCCCCGACCGAGGTAGACCTGGTCACGCGGCAGAACGATCGCTTCGAGAAAATTCACGTCATCGGGCAGCGTCACCATGGCGAGCGCCGCTTGGGCGATGGTCTCGGTCTCCATCATTGGTTCCTGGTTCATCGCAGCGCGCGGGTCGGCTCGCCATTCGACTCGCACATTTCCCGGATGCAGGCAACTACAAAGAATTCCGTGCGCTCGACCATCGAGAGCGGTCGCGTTCGTGAGTCCCCAGAGTCCGAACTTGGCCGACGTGTAGGGAGCGCTCCCCTCGCGGGGGCGCTGCGCCGAAATTGAACCGATATTCAAAATCCGACCGCCGCCTTGCGGCTTCATGATGCGGAACGCCGCCCGGCTGCACAAAAAGGCCCCCGTCAGGCACGCCCCGATCACGTTGTTCCACGCAGCGAGCGAAAGCTGGTCGATCCGCCCCCCGTCGAAATTTCCGGCATTATTCACCAGGATGTCGACCCGTCCGAAATGATCCATCAGCTCCTTGAAGAATGTCTCCACGGCCGCTTCCTGGCCGACATCCACCGGACGCTCGAAGACGTCGGCGCCGGCTGCCCGCAGCTCCTCCGCGGTAGCCGTTAGCTTTTCCGAGTTTCTCGCACAGAGTGCCAGTTTGGCTCCCTCTTCCGCGAAAAGCTTCGCGATTCCTTTGCCGATGCCCTGGTTTCCACCGGTGATGACGGCGACTTTTCCCTCGAGCCGATGCATGGGATTTTCCTCGCTGAAGTAAACTCCGGGAGCACCGCGATTCAGCGCATTTCGCGGCAGATTCTTGAAGCGGATTCGATCCTGATTGACGCCGTTTTGCGCCGTGACTTCAAGGCTCAGCAGAGAGAATCTCAGAGTGCGGCCAGAATCTCAGGGAGGTGGGCCAGGTTCAGATTGCCCCCCGAAATGATGCCGACGACGGTCTTGCCCGACCACTGATCGCGAGTCTTGAGAGCGGCTGCCATGGCTGCAGCACCGGCTCCTTCCGCGATGTTATGCGTGTGCTCGAGAATCAATCGGCACGCACGGCGAAGCTCATCGTCGCTGACCAGCACCACGTCATCGAGCACCGTACGCATCAACTCGAGCGTCATCGACGCGGGACGTCGCGTGGCCACTCCCTCGGCCCAAGTGGCGGCGTTCGCGGTCTCCTGCCATTGTCCCGTCTTCCACGACTGACTCACGGCGCTAGCCCCTTCCGCTTGAACGCCGATAATCTTCGTCCGCGGGTTGCGAGCCCGCGCGACGATCCCCGTGCCGCAGACACCGCTGCCCAATCCGATCGGAACGAAGATCACGTCGGGGTCGGGCAGCGCGTCGAAGATCTCGACCGCCATCGAGCCAACGCCCGCAATCAGCTTGGGCTCGTTGGCCGAATGGACGTACCGGTAACCGCGCGGCGCGAGCACGTTTTCGGCGTAGTCTCGGGCCTCGTCGAAGTCACGGCCGTGCTCGATCAGTTCGGCCCCAAACAGCCGAATCGCCCGATTCTTGGCTGGATTGTTTTCTCGCGGCACGACGATCGTGCAGCGCAGGCGGAAGCGGCGAGCTGCAAACGCCAGCGACTGGCCATGATTGCCCGTCGAGCAGGCGAGAATTCCGGCCTCCCGCTCGGGGTCGGTCAGCGTGCTTACGAGATTGATGCCCCCGCGCACCTTGAAAGCACCAGTCGGCTGATGGTTCTCGTGTTTAAGCAAGAGTTGGCAGCTCAATAACTCGGAAAGCCCCGGCCAATCGAGAAGCGCGGTCGGAGTGAGAACGCTACGCACGCGGGGCAGCGCCTCGACGACATGTGCATAGGTCACCGACGGCATTCGATTCCCACTTGTGGTCGGAGGGGTGAAATGACGGTCGCGTTGGACGGCGCGTCGTTCAAGTCTCGTATCTTGCCGCACTCGTTTCAAACGCCAGCTTCCAACGACCGGCGCGCTTCGACCAGGGTTCGGGATGGACGACGGCTCAAGCGGCGGGATTCGCCCTGGGTCCGAGCACGGGCAGCCGATCAACCGGCGCTCAGGACACGGCAGGCCACAAAGGGGTTCGCAGACAGCCGAAGAGAGTTGCCCGAACAGCTCAGAGCGCGCCGAAATAGTTCTCGGCGGCTTCGTCGACATACTCGACCTTCAGCTCGAGCGGCAAATCGCAGAACTCGCAATGGTGGCGCACCTGCGCCAGGATGTCGCGAACATGGCAGTAGCGAAAATGGCGGTCCTTCGCGCGGAAATAGGTCTCGATCAGATGCTCGAGCGCGGTCGCATCGGAACGAATTCCCAGTTTCGCGCAAGTGTCATCGAACAGCTTGCGAAACTCTGCCTCCGAGGGTCCGCGAACGTCGATCTTGTACGGAATCCGGCGGAGGAACGCCTCATCAACCAATCCCTTGGGATCGAGGTTAGTCGAGAAGACGACGAGCTGATCAAAGGGCGCTTGCAGCTTCTTGCCGCTCGGCAAGCTCAGGTAGTCGTATCGTCGTTCCAAGGGCACGATCCAGCGATTGAGCAATTGGTCGACTGAGATCCGCTGCCGGCCAAAGTCGTCGATCACGAGGGTGCCGCAGTTGCTCTTGATCTGCAGGGGTGCTTCCAGAATGCCGAGCGCGCGGTTGGGCTGGACTTCCAAATGTTCCATCGTCAGCTCCCCGCCGACCACAACGGTCGGACGGGTGATGCAGACCCAGCGGTGGTCGATCTGGCGGAGCTTTTCGTCATCTCCGATCCGGTTGATCGGAAGCGCGTGGTGCACGCACGGGTCGTAGACGCGCATGATCTCGCCATCGCAGTCGATGGCCCGCGGAATCCAGATCGTATCGCCATAAGCGGCCGTTAGCCGCTCGGCGATGCTGGTCTTGCCATTCCCGGGCGCTCCGTAAATGAACATGGCCCTGGCCTCGACCAGCGCTTTGCCGATTCTTACGCAGAGCGCGGTCGGCACGGAAAGATCTGACAGCGCGGCTTCGACCTGGGGCAGCGTGATGCGCGAGCGGGTCATCGATTGAGCGCTGACGGCCGCGACGTAGTCGACGAACGGCACCGGAGCCGACCCGAAGTACGTGGACCGCTCGTTGCACTGCTTGGCCGCTTCGATTCCCTTGTTGGTGATCGAATACTCGTAATCCGAGACCGACGCGTTTCGCGCGATCACGATTCGCTGCGAGCTCTTCATTGCGTGGAAGATCGCCTGCAGCGTTCCAAACGGCAGGCGCAGCTGCTCAGCGATGCCCCGGCCCGACTGGACCCCCCGACGCAGGAGAAACTTCAGGATCAAGTCTTCAACTTCGGTCTCGGTAAGGCCAGCGTCCTCCAGGGATTTTGGCGCCGCCGGCAGAAACCCTTGTGCAGGGTTGACTGGGGTGCGATACGGGTCAAACGCTGTCGTGTCGCGCTTCGACCCGCGTCTTTCGACGGATTGCATCGGCGGCCCGTTGAAAATCGAATCCAACAGCGACGATTTCGGCGCGTCGGCGTCGTTCATTACCGCGGTCTCGACCAAGGATCCTTGCGCGGGGCGTTGTTGAGTCATTGAGAAAACCCATTGTGAGGTTTGCCGGAGGGGCGGACTTCCACCGGGACCGCTGAACGAGGAAGCGTTCGTCGATTTTGAATTCTTCAAGTACGAGTTTCGCGTACGAACGAGGCCCTCTAACCATGGGACGCGAAACGTCTCTTGCCATTTGAAACAGGCAGAGTCTGTAACAAACCTCAGGGCCATTGAATTGACAGCCGGCACATCTGCTCTAACCCGCTCAGTCGGATCGGTGTCTCCCCGCAACCGAAGGTGCACCGATGGAGGAAACCGGCTCTTTTAATGGCGGTCCACAGGGCTTGGCAGTTTCACTGTTGGCAAACACGAGTTTTTCGCCGAGATCGACTTTTGAATTGGGGCGACTCGAGGCATCTCGCGCATCGGCAGGGTCCGCAATCGCCCCAGAGGCCAGCCGACGAAAAAAGGCGCAACCATCTGGAAACGAAGGCAATTGCGGAGTATGATTCGCCCGGAAATGATCAGCCCTCGGAGAGGTGACAGAGTGGCCGATTGTGCTGGTCTCGAAAACCAGTGTGCCCGCAAGGGTACCCAGGGTTCGAATCCCTGCCTCTCCGCATAAGAAAACAGGGCCCGGAACGCTCTCAACACGTTCCGGGCCGTTTCGTTGCGCTAGCGCCAGTTCTCGGCGCCAATTTGGTCAAGCGCGGCCAGACATGGCCTGCTGAGGCCAAACCGGGCCGCGTCTTGTCCTCGTCTTGCGCTCGTTTACCCGGTGTCGAAGACTGGGCACCCCCGCGCCCAGAGAAGCGGCTCGAAGACCTCCGCGGCTGACTCACCAGACCAGCGGTCATAGACCATCACGAGCGGAGCAACGACTCGTGCTGTCGCCTTCGACTCAGGATTCCCAGCGTGGGGGCTGGGCGCGCAGCGCTCGAATCGCACCGTGTTTGGGTTCCAGTCCCACGACCCGCCCGAATCAGGTGCAGGCGTCGTGCTAAGCCTCGCCGCGGTCGTGTTGACTTCGATGTGATGTGGTGTCGCTGGCTCGTTGTGCGTGTGATTGTGCGCCGTCTCAGGCTGATTCGCTTTGACCTGGAGCGGCACCGATGCCTCGGCCCGATTCTCTGGCATCAGTTCCCAGACTAGGCCGCAGACCGCACCGGCGGAAATTGGCGCCGCCCATTGGGGCTGCCGCAGCGTGGTGAGCATGCCCATCCGATTATCCTCCGATTGAGTCGTCGAATTATTCGCGAGAGCGTACGCGAAAGTCCACCGGGAAACGTGGGAAAACAGCGAGGCCCAATTGGTCTTGCCGCCGAAGTCACAACTGCGACAATTTAGGGAATGACAGCCGCCGTGTTTCTCCGACTTCATGACGGTCGGGACGGCGAGCTTAAAGGACTCAAATCGATGCCACGCTCTCGAATCGTCGCAGGCTCACTCATCACCGGTTTCGCGGTGATCGAGGTTTGTCACCCCGTGCTTGAGCGGCCCGAACCAGCCGCAACTCAAGTCCAGATCAGAGTCGCCGTCGAACGCGAACGAGCCGACCACTCGCACGGCCGGTCAACCCGTGCATTGGCGTCTACGCCCAGACCGCCGCGCAGACGAGCGTCATGACCTACGGCTCATCGGACTCGACAGTCTGGCGCCACGTAGGCTAACGGGAACGCGAGAACTGTCTTTCACGAAGGGATTTCACGGGCCATGTCAAATGCGGAAGTCAAAGACGTACCGAAGGTTACTTTCATCTACGGCTACTGCGGCAGCGGAAAGTCCTATGAAGGCAAGCTGCTCCAGAAAAGCGGCTATACACTTCTCGACGAGGGCCTCGGAAACAACACCCCCGACAAGCTGTCGGATCAGAAGTACACGGCGCTTCGGGAGGCTGTGGCCAAAGGCCAGAACTGTGCCGTCGTCGAAGCGACTCTGTTTTTCGAGCCGTTCCGGCAGCAAGCCCTCAGTTATCTCAAAGGCTTACCCCTCGAAGTCGAATGGATCGCGTTTGAGAATGACGTGGAGACTGCGAACCATAATTGCGTGAATCGGCTCGACAAGCCCAACGGAAAAGGGCACGTCGACATCAACAATTACTGGCGCGAGAAAATTCCGTACTCGTTTCCGCCCGGCGTTAAGCCGAAGAAGATCCACAAGCTGCCTGATAAGAAGTAAAAGAAATAACGTCGCACACCGCCTACAGCGAGGCCCGCGTGTCGTCCTAGATCACGCGGGCCTCGCCCACGAATGGAACTCGCCGACTTCAATACGTGGCGAAGCCGGCGAAAGATACGGCGTGATCACCGCCTCTTCCGCCGTCCGCCAGTGGCGCCACCGGGCCAACATGACCGCCCAATCGCAAGGGCCGAAGGCCCGGCGGAAGGTCTCCTCATCGACATGGCTTGGTTGCGCCGATTCACCTGGGTGCGTGTGGATCCAAATCCGGCCGAATTGCTCGGGTCGACGTCCCGCGTCAATCTGCTCATCAAAGAACTCGGCCACGGACGCGTCATCGAACGCCACGGATATCGACGTACATGTCTGCTGCACTAACCGAATGTCTTCGACGAAGAGCAAATCGACTGCGGGCGCGATTCCGAACCCGCCGACTTCGGTCGGCCCTCTGTCTCGCAGAAACAACAGCTTGGCCCAGGCGGTCGGGCTAAATCGAAGCCGGGGCCGTCGTTTGCTCCGGCTCCGTATCTCGCGCGGTCGACGCAACAGCCGCCTCGGCTTCAACGGACGGGGAATGCTCTTCATCTTCATCGAAAGATTCGGCATCGTGTTCCTCTTGGCACTCTTCGCAGAGGCCGGTTTCTGAAATGCAAGAACGGCAAAGGAGTCGCCGGCATTGGCTGCAGTCGAGCCGGCAGCTGGAACAAATTGATTCCTCGCAACAGCGGCAGTAATTGGTGCAAGAATGGCAGCAGAACGCGTCGCACCGGCCGCACGAGCTCAGGCACTCGCGGCAGATCGGGTCATCGCAGTATTCGCACGTGAATCGGTCGTCGTCGCCAACCACTGCTCCGCAATCGGCGCACGGGCTACCGCTCCAATTCGATAGTGAGACGTAGGCGCTGCCGGAGTTGTACGTGTCGAGGATCCGGCTCACGATCTGGAAGGCGTCCAACAAACGTCCTGCTCGGAGGGCTCGCTCGATCGACACTCGTCCGTCCCCTTCGCACAGCTGTTCTCCCCTGACGTGTGGGTGTGTGGTCTCGCTCGATTCGCCCGCAGGGTTGGGTTCGCGCGCGACGACTTCGTACGGGCGTCGCTCGCCGACGCGGTCCCAGTGCAACCGGATCTCGAATGGCCCAAGATCGATCTCCTCGAGGACGATGGGCTCCGTTGTGACTGAAATGGTTTGGTTCGACGCATCGATCGCAGCGCCCTCAAATTCATCCGAGAGGGCAACCAGGTCGCCGAAAACTTCGCGGGGCGTCTGTGGAGGCAGCAGCCGACTGGCAGCGGATACTTGTCGGCTGATTTCCTGCAGTCGGTCGGAACAGCGTTCAAGGGCCCGTTCGAGGCGGTCGTTGAGGACAGTGGCCGCATGATGCCAGCTGCGATTCGTGCACAGATCAATTTGCCGCACCAGGGAGTGACACTGGGTCCAGTCCCCTTCCGGTAGCTCGACCGGAATCGATGCGGCTTTCAAGCCGTGCAGATGTGACGAAATCCGCTCCGCAGTGCGCAACAGGTTTTTCTGGTTGTCGTGCATCGTTTCCTTTCGCAAGGGCCCTGAAAAAGTATCAGGGGCGTCGGCTGGCCGACGCCCCTCATACGATGTCTCTTGTTCAATCGAGGTCAGGCGCCCTCGATCTTCGTGGGAGTGACGCTGACGCGGTCCCCTTCGCGCAGCACGTGGTCAGCGGCGACTGGCTGCCGATTGACGCGAATTAAATAGTCAGCCGGCTTGCCGTGGGGCAGGCGCTGCTCGAAGAGCTGAGTGATTGAGGTTCCATCGGCCACCTCGATCGTGTCGGCGAAACCGCCGCCATCGTTGTTGATGAAGAACAACCTCATAAACTTCTGTTCCTTCGTGTTTTTGGAAATGGGGTCGAAACTGGAATGGCGCTCAGGCAAAAGCTGCCGACCCTCTGCGCGCTTTGTCGGCCACGTAAAGTTCATCAGCCGCGACAGGGTAGACTGCGTCGCACCGAGGGCATTCGAGTTCACTGAGAAGATTCACCACGTCGTCCGGATTGAGGGCAGTGCCGCAGCCCGGACAATCGATCGCGAGGGCCGGATCACTGCGGTGCTCGGGTTCCTCCGACAGCAAACTGAAGCCGAAAAGTTTGATGAATCGTCGAGATTCGCCGGTTGCACGAGCGACCGCTCGCTCCACTTCCGACTGGTTCATGTTTGTGCTCCTTCCTGGCAACGAGACAGTGAGAGCGAGCCAGAGCTGATCCGCGCTTGCGCAATCAAGACGGAATGCGACCGACACGCCGCAAGCGCAAAGCTGTGAGAAATCGCTCGGGAGCGATCAGCTCGTAGACGCGCAGGCACGTCGAAGGGCGAGACCTGCGGTTTTTAGAACTGATCTTGCGGTTCTTCTGCGGGGGCGGCCGGCAGGCGCGGTTCTCGGCCAGTTCCTGGCAGGGATGCGGCAGCGGGCTCGCTAAGCAAGGGCTGCAGCGAAACCAAGTCTTCGATCAGGACCTCAGCGAGCGCTTCTTGGTCAGACTTATGAAACAGTCCACGCAAGAGAAACAGGCAGACGAGCAGAGGCAAAATGGCTGCGATCAGGCCGGCGACCGCAAGAATTGAGTTAGCGACAATCGGATCCCGATTGCGCTGCTGAGCAATTTGTCGCCGCTCCTGCTCGAGAGCATCGCGCTGCTGATTGACGCCAAATCGTTCGGCCTCGATCTGTCGATGCAGTTCGATGTGTTCCGTGCGGCTCTTGGCATCGGCTTCGACAAGTTTATCGGTGGCCTCGAGCACCTGGCGGTTGTTGGTCTCAACCAGCCGGTTTTGTTCGGCCTGACGCTCGGTGCTTTCAGGGGACAGTTCAACGAGCCGTTCATCGCCCGAGCTACAGCCGATCGCGATCAGAGCGATGAGCACCGGCGCGGTCCAAATCGGGGGCAATTGGGCCGTTAGTCGCATGCAAGCGTCTCCATAGTGTTAACAGTCGAAACAAGAGTTGCTGGAGGGCCCGGCGCAGCCGGACCTCGCGAACCAGCAGGGCCACAACTCCCAGCAGGAGAGAACAGGAGGCCAAGGCAACGGTCATATTCATCCTTCGCTCACGCGTTTTCGGGATCTTCGAAACGAAAACACCCGCCGTCCGCTCACTGCGGGCCGCGGGTGACTCAACAAATTCTCTATCTCAACTCTTACGCTTCTTCACTCACCTCATTATACCACGGCGATGCCAGTTATTTAGCGGTGAGTCCGCCGTGCTTACGGGGACCATAATCGTGAGACTCGAGGTCCGGGCGCGAACGGCTATCCGCACGCTCACCTTACTATACCACCAAACTGCGATTTATTTAGCGCCACCATCGCTGGCATCCGAGCGACGCGCATGGGCAAGGCCTTCAGACGCTCAGAAGAGTCTTCGCACCTCGCTACTCGGCGCGATTCAGCGCGACGATCGATGCCTCGACGTGACCGGGGAGGCCCGGCAAACTCTGGCGGCAGATCGAATCGTATGGCTGCCAACCCTCAAACCCGGAAACCTCTATCCCGAATAGAAACACAGTTTGTGATAATCGGCGTACCGCGCTTGCCGCCACAATGCAAATAATCCGAAGAAAGCCACCTTGGCCGGTGAAAAAGACTCCCGATTTCCGCTTCGTGGACTCGTGGACCTACAAAAAGGGAAGAACCGTAAGCAATCAGAGAAGCGGAAATGGCGTATCGCAGCGAATGTGCAATTCTTGAAGCTAATCGGTCGATGTTGGAAGCACCACCAGATGAACTGCTGGGATTTGTCCGCAGTCTTCGTGAGCCAGCCACCGGTTCCGTGGACAATCGAAAATCAACAAGATTTCCCTGCGCCGCTGAAATGCACTGTACTCCAATCGAAGCTGAGCTGCGTCAGCGTGGCGAACCATTCATCGCGGTGGGCCGAGACGTATCGATGTTTGGGCTCTCTGTGTTTCACACGGTCCTGTGGCTCAGTACCTTTTGGTGCGGCTCGATCGCGGAGATCAAGGGCCGTTCCGAGTTTTGGTCGAAGTCTTGGTGTGCCATCGACTGAAACAATGCTTTCGATACCGCGGACGATTCGTCAATCGCGTTGAGGTCTGATCCGTGGAGCAATCATGGCGGCTCAGCCATTGATGACGGTCCCGGCAAGCGCGATTGCTGTCACGCGCTGGCTTGGATTTCTTGAAGTAGTAGTTGCCGGAGGACGGGATGGTGGACTGGGCGGCAATTCGTGACGAAGCGTTAGCGGGGTTCACAATGTTGTTGATGGCCCCAAAGGTCCAGCTTCCTGCGTTACCGCACGCGGTCACGTTATTCGTAGAACGATCCAGAGACGAGACGGTTCCTTTGAAAGAACTGGCGGAAATTCTCGAGACGGATTCGGGTTTGACGATCGAACTGCTCGATCATGTGAATTCCTCGTTCTTGGCGCTCCAAACCAAGGCCCGAAGTGTCCTTCAGGCCCTCTCAATTTTGGGATGCCAACAGAGCCGCCGCTTTGTGATCGCGACCGGAATGAAGGCGGCAATCCGCGCTCGCAACTCGAAGCTCATCAACCAAAACGAGTTTTGGATCACTAACCTTCAGAGGGCGATCTTCGCGCGCGAAATCGCCTTGCTCCTGAAGACCGATCCGGAAGTCGCTTTCCTGGGTGCACTCTTGCAGGATTACCTGCTCCCGGTACTGACGAACGAATTATTCGACGACTATCGCCAGTTCGTGCAGTCGCCAGACGCGACGGCAAAGACGCTGAGTGAATTCGAGCAGGCCCGTTTCGGCTGGGACCACGGATTGGTCGGCGCCTGTCTGGGCTATGGTTGGAACCTGCCGGCTGACCTTGTGTGCTGCATTCGTTACCATCACAGCGGACTGAAGATCTTGACCCACCCGAGGCTGGGGCGATCGCCGGTCGCCGCGACCGCGCTGTCGGCCCTGCTTCCCGACAGTTTCTGCCAGCATCTTCACGGCTTGGAGCTGTTAACGAAACTGGAACGGATCTGGCCGGCCTTCTCTCTCGAACGGTTGGCCGCGTCGGTCGACCGACAGTACGAGCTCATGGGCCTAGGGATCCGCAACGATTTTCCCCTCCTGCCACGCTGCAAGAGCCTGGGAAACGAACCGTCCTCCCGTCTTGTTGGCGTAACGGAGACACCATCATCCCGGAATTTCTCGTGACAACTAAGCGCGCCTTCGAAACGCCGCGGAGATCTTTTGGCGGGTTCTTCTCCACCAAGGACCACCACTGAGCATCACGAAAGGTCTTGTCACCAATGCCACGTGACTCGGCGGACATGTTCCGGCACGTAATTGTCACGGAACGACTTGCGCGACACCAATTCTTGCGTGTTCGCCACAACCCGCACGCCGAGCATCAACAGCTGGTACAAAGGCATGAGTGGAAAAACCGCGCAGGTGACAAGGTCGTGCAGTGCCTGCGTCGAGTAGAAAAAGAGCACCACGACTTGCACGAGCTCGAACACCACGGTGGCGAGGTACCAACTCACCGCAACATACAGGAAATTCGCCGGCGGATCGATTGCGATCCACACCAGGTATGCCGCAATGAAATAGGGACAGGCGAACTGGAAGAACCAATTGTCGAGCATCAACGGGAAGTCGCGCCAACGGAAATTTCGGCTCCAGATCGCGCCGAGATCGACGTGTTTGCGAAGATGGTTCCTGACAACGGCGCCCTGGTCCCAGCGTAAGCGCTGTCGCACGAGGCCCTTCCAGCTTGTCGGCAAATCGGTGATGCAAATTGCGTAGGGTGCAAAGGCGATTCGCCAACCCGCCTTGCGAACCCGGAGCGTCAAATCGAGATCCTCCGGCGGTCCGACGTCCCAAGCCATGACTTTCAGCAGCACCTCCCGGCGAATCGCTGCGAATGCACCCGAAGCGATCCCGAGAACACCCAGTCGCTCCGAGACCATGCGTCCAATGAAGATGCTGTGCAGATACTCGTACGCCTGGAGCCACGTGATAAGATTGACCCATGGATTCCGAGCAAGAATTGTCGCCGATACGATTCCGATCCGCGGATCGGCAAACGGCTGCACGATCTCCCAGATTGCCGAGGAACCGAGTTCCGAGTCGGCATCGATCGACATCACGATCTCGGCCCTTGTGTACGGGAGGGCGGAATTCATCGCCGACGACTTGCCTCCGCGGCGCGGCCGCCGCAAAACCAGGACGTCAGGATGCAGCTGGGCGAAGCGACGGGCACGCGCGGACATGTCGTCGAGGGAGCCATCGTCCACCACGATGATTTGGAGGCTGGGATAACTGCCGTAGACCGACGCGAGCGTCGCTTCGATCGTGCTGCCTTCGTTGTGTCCTGCGAGAATCACACAGACCGAAGGGCAATGGGTATAGCGATCCGATGACGGATTGGCACAAAGCGAACGCACCAAGACGGCTGCGACGTCCCAAAGGCACATCAGCAGACGACTGAGCGCGTATCGGGGCGCATCGATCAGGAGAAGGCCGCCAAAGAGCTTGCACAGCTCCTCAGGATGCTGGGAGGAAAGCCAAAACATCCAATCGTTGAGCATCGTATCCCACCAATTGCTGTTCCTTGGCCTGTTCCGCCAGGAATCGGGAACCGCAGCGGAGGCAGTGGCCGACCTGCACAGGATCACTATCCGTCCAACGGCAGTCCAAGCAAATCATGGGCCCTCCTTGGAATTCGAAATCCGCGCCCACGACAAGATTCCGGCGGAGGCACTTTGGACAAACGACTTCGCCTGCCCGATTGAACGCTTCGACGCGATCGACATGGGCGCAGGCGTAATGGTGAATCAAACGTTCGCGGTCGACGCGTCCCGACTTGCACGCGCGACAGGCGTTGCGGAACGTCGGCAACGACTCGCAACACGGACAGAGCAGAACGCGGTCCAGAAGGCGCGGCGCCAAAGCGCCCGTGTCAACCCAATCCGAGACAACAGAAGGCGGAAGCGGCGAGCGATACTGCATCGTTTGAGGATCGAAGGTCGGGGTCAGCAGCGGCCGTTGGAGCAGACGATTGGCGGGACCGCCGAATCGAGCGCCGATCCGTTTTCGCAGCGGCGCGGACGAGTCAGCGGAGCGTGCTTCGACACCGCTAAAAACCATTTGACCGGTGGGCGTTTCGACCCCCAGGAGGAGCGTGGTCGGAATCGCAGCGGTGCCGAATTCCAGCTCGATGCCGATCCCGCCAGCACTGAGGTCAATGGTCTTACCCGTCGATCGCCGCGAGAAGTCCAGCGAGAAGTCGGCCCGGATCGGAATGACGACGACCGGTCGGGACCAGCTCAGTCTCGCAGATCGGCGACGATCATTCGTCAAGCCGGCGGGCCGATTGCATGAAAGACCAGTCTGAGAAAGCACCGGCCCGTCCGAAAGCGATTGATTGATGAGAGCCTGCGTCGCCGTGAGCAATTCCAGCACGTCGTTTGCACTCATGGTGACGTACCTTTTTTCGTGACGCCTCCCCACCGTGGAAGTTTGACAACGGAATTCAACGGCAGGCTCGGCCACGGACTCGTGCGGGCGTCCGGCCTTACGTGCACTGCCAACAGGCGCTCTCCGCGTCGATAGAACGTTTGAATGCTCTCCGGAGCGGGCTGCAGGCGGTCCTCAATGTGCATGACCGTCCCTTGCAGTAAGCCGGCCGTCGATTCACTGCTCAAAACGACGTCGTCACCGGTGCAGATCGAGCTGCTCTGCGATTCCGGGAGGTACAACACTGCCTCCCGCGTTGTGTCCGCGAGAAGGGTGACCAATGGCTCATTCGCGCGGAGCCGCTCCCCGGGCAGTCGATGACGCTTGACCACAGTGCCGTCGATGGGAGCACTAACGCTCAGTTGCATCAGCCTTGCCCGCAGGCGCTCAATTTCGGACTGAAGTGCGTTGACGTGGGCCAGTTTTGGCGCAATTCGGTCGCCAATTTTCGTGACGAGTAAGTCCGCAGTATCGGACCGACGTTGAAGGTCTCGAACGGCTTCCTTTTGGTCGGCGACCTTATCCGCCTGGCCGCGGAGGGCTAGGCGGGTCCGGTCAAAGTCCTCTGGGGTCACGATTCCTTTCGCCTTGAGCTGCCTCATTCTTTGAAACGACAGGTCGAGACTCTCCGCCGCCGCCTCTTGTTGCCGAGTATTGCCCTGTTCCAAATGGAGGTCCGCCTTCAGGCGGTATCGGCCGTCTTGAGCAACCTGCTGCTCCCATTGAAGACGAGACGTCTCCGCGCCGATCTCCGCCTGGGCGGTCTGCAGTTGGTCGGAGACCCGCGACAGTTCGTCGCGCAATGTCATGTTTTCGAGAACGGCCAGAACGTCCCCCCGTGCGACTTGCGCGCCCTCGGCGATCGCGATTTCTTGGACAAGTCCATCCGACTCGGCCGAGACTTCGATCGTGTCCGCAGACAGGACGCCCAAGGCGCGGAATCGAAAGACCGAATTCCAAATCAAGAGGCCCGCAAAGCCCGCGAATGCGACCACTACCACGGCCCCCACGAGGCGTCCTCCTGGGCGGACTGTCGATGGGACAGGATGCCCAGCCTTGAGCGCAGGCTGCCTGAGTTGTGTATTCGGCTCGACTGGGAGAGCGTTGACCGCAAATCCGGCGCTGTGCCAGCTCGCGTCCACACTATCGGTTTGACGTTCCACTCCTGCCGACGGGTCGGTTCCAACGGAGAGCGCGACCTGACCGGCGATGGCATTCAGTTCTGAAGTCGCCGGACCGCCTCCAACGGGGAGCGCGACCTCACCGACGATGGCATTCAGTTCTGAAGCCGACAGTGGTGGCGACTCCAGCAATTCGGGAACGCCGTCTGACATTGGAGCGGACTGAAATCTTGCCTTTAACATGGGCCGCCGTGCTGTACGAAATTGAACCGACTGGCGGCGTCGGCAGGGCACGGTAACCGAGCCCAGGCATCTGAACTCAAAGTGGCACTGCCCTGCATGACGATACAAGGTGCCACTTCGGAGATAAGGTTAGTTTGCCGCGGCATGAATTGTCGCCGGGATGACGCCAAAGAACCTGACGATCAGTACAGGGCATCTCAACTGTCCGACTTTTCGCATCGCCCACATGGATCAGTCTTGCGGACTATGACAATCCCGCGGTTTCCATCGACAGCACCGTTCGATGTCGCACGCTCTTGCGAAAGCGGCCAACCGCGAAATCGGTGGGTTCGACTACGAGAGTGGTTCATCGCAAGCCGAGTGCCGGCGTGACGAAGGGATTCACGATCGAGCGGCTCGATCGGTTCAACCCTGCGAATGACGCCACGCTCCCGCGGCCCGCCGATGGGGAAACAGCGTAAGCCGTGCGCGTCGCCGCACCATTCGTCGGCTTCGGCGGCGGCGTAGGTTTGACTGCCAGGCACGAATTGTTCGTGCAACAGGCTCCTGATTCGATGGAGTCGGAAACAACCACGTCGATTTGCCGGAAGAGCCGGGAAACCGTGCGCGTTGCCACGAATCAACGTCCGGATGGCGTTGTTTGATCGATTTGTCGGTTGGCCGGCCGCGACGGCGGCCTAGTTTTGACTGCTAGGCACGAATTGCTCGTGCAACAGGATGATCCGCATTCGATGGAGTTAAAAATAACCAAATCATCACAGAGACTGCAGCAATGAAAGACTTCGCCAACAGTATCGAACAATTCCTGGTTTCTGAAGACGGCCCGACCGCGGTTGAATATGCGGTCATGCTGGCCCTGATCGTTGTCGTCTGCTTGACGGCGATTCAGGCTGTCGGCACCAACGCGAACAACAAGTTCAATCAAGTCCAGAACGCCCTGACCTAGGCGAGAGTCTTTTCAATTCGAGGCGATTGTGCCGCGTCCGAGGCGGGGACGTCCGCATGTCCTCGCCTTTTGTTCGAAGTCGGCCTATTTGCTTCACTTCTTCCAGGTCGGTGTGCGGGTAGATTTTCGACGCCGATTCGGCTCGTGCAGAGCCTCACCGCGGTCCCTACCTGGCATAGCCGACTAACATTACGGATTCGCGTTGGAGGGGTCGACGATGTCGTCCGAGAGCATCCCGGTCGCCGAACGGCGATCAGTTCGGAGTCTGACGGCCTGGCTCAGTCTTTGTCTACTTTCTGCAAGTTGGGGTGCCAGGCTGGATCCTTTTTTGCGCGACGTCTGGGCACAGGTCGGATGCTATGGACTGATAGCTGCGGTTGGTCTCGATCTTGCCGAACGGACACGCTCGGTCCTTAAGCGGAAGGTGCTGCCAGCCACGACGCGACAACGCATGGAACGTGCCCTGGCAGACGTCGCCGCAAAAGCCATGTCGTTGTCGGCGATTGCGGCGGCGGTACGTCGAGTTTCCCAGGAATGCGACCGTCGCGATTTGGAATCGGGGGGACGGCGAAAAGAGCCGAGGGTGCGGTTCTCCCATCCGGTGCAGGTCGTACCACTGGGGAGCGATCGAATCGGACAACACAACTCCGCGGCCAACACGATTTCCGCAGACGTCCGGAACATTTCCCCGAACGGTGTCGGGCTGCTTCATAAGGATCGCATTGACGGCCCCAAGTTCTGGCTCCATTTGGAGCTCTTCAATGGCGAAACGATCTCCGTGTTGGTCGAGCGGCTTTGGCAACACCGCCTGCCCGATGGACCGTATCAAAGTGGCGGGCGGTTCATGGAAATAGCGGCGACTGATTTGCGGGATGAATCGGACCCTTCAAACCAAGATAGGACACCGTCTGCGCGGGCGCACGCCGGAAGTACGCCAGACGTGAAGGCGTGACGCGTTGGGCAAACTCCTAAAAGACACCCGTGTTTGTGGGTTGCCTACCAACTCCGATTTGCGCGCGACGACTCGACGGCGGTGACTTGGGTTTTCAGATTCACGCAAACGGATGAGATCAATGCCACTGTAAAGCTGATGCTGTCAGCCCGATGCGGACGTGCGACCCGCTCATTCTCCGTTCCCGGAAACGCCGAAAATGAGAAAATGGACCGATAAGTGACGCTTTGACAGGTCCCAGAAACAGGCACGTTTTTCGGCACTCGCTTCAGAGTGCCGGAAACTCATCCGTTATCGCGGACTCATGCCTGGACCCACGACGGTCGGAGAAAGTCCCTTTGAACTGGCGGCGTAAAACCAACGTTTAAGTGTGTCGCCGGGACAAATTCATATGACGTGATTTGGATCAAGCTTCTTGCAAACTGCGGCTCTCGAGGTGAACGACCTCGTCTCTCGCAGCAGCATTGAACCGGCGTCTCGTCAGTTAGTCGGGAGAAGTCACGTTAAGCCCTTGAAATCATGGGCCGCTTGAAACCAGTTCCTTCACGTCCGCTTCGCGGCCTACGGATTCCAAAGCTGCTTCCTTCCACGCTTGCGCACCCGGTTTTCCGATCCAGCAGCTTTCAACCGAGGAGCGGTGCCCATTCGACGTCAAGGCGCGTGTGCAGCCTGTCGGCGAGTTCCAAGTAATCGCGTCGCGAACCAGTCAGGAAGGCGATCACGTTTTTCAAGGGTACGTCCTCGACCTCGTGGCATACGATAATCTCGCGCTGGGCGTGCTCGACATAGGTCGTCGAGGCTTCGGAAAGTTCGCTCTCGGCCTCAATCAGACTTTGCCGGCTGATACCGGGAGGGGCAACCACAAGCATGCGGCGCGCTCCGCCGCACGAGCGCAGGTGCAGCACACTGCCGCGAGCGCCAACGATCCGCGATCCCTTTCCCGCCAAGAGCGCATGCGTCTCGTCGAGGTTCGAGTCAGTCTCGTGGGAAAAGTTGGGAGTTTGCTCGGCGGGGCTCAATGAGTGTCCGCCCTCCCGAAATCCCGCGTCGGCGTTCGCCGGTTTTTGCGGCATCCACGTCGGATCGGCGTCGGCCAGCGGCCCTTCGATCGAGTTGATCGTAGAGAGTTCGTTTGTAGCCGCAGGCCCATCCGCGGTCGGTTCGGTAACGCCAAGTCCCATCGTGCGGAGCCGTCCGGAGGCAAGCGCGTTGTCGCCGCCCGACCTGCCTTTGCTGCGACGGGATCGCTCGAAGAACGGAGCGGCCGGCGTGAGCACGTTCTGATACACATACTCCGCCATCCGATCGGTAGCCGATTCGAACGCGCGGTCACTCAAGTCGTTTCCGAGGTGGATCAGATAAGTGTGGTGAAACGTCGCGTTGTTCCCATAGAACGCGGGCAGATCGCAGTCCGATTCGCCGGGGTAATAGCCTTGCGCGCGGCTGAAATGCATGAGCTCCTGCAGACCGGCGAGTGTGCTTGGGATGGCAAGATCGCGCGACACTGGCTTGCGGCTGGTGGAATGGAGCAGCAGACCGCAAACGGCTTGATCGGGCAATCCCGCTTCACTCAGTGCTTTGCGGACCGCATACGAGAGATCGAGGACGATACCGCTGCCCGTGCCCCCGGCCAGCGACGCGACTACAAAGACGTTGGGTGGTTCGGAGCTGAAATCGAGCCCGGTCGCCTGCCGCGACTCTTCCAGGGCGCGTGGACTGGTGGCCGTCTCGATGACTCTCTTGAGGTGGTCCAGGATTGCTCGAGAATGATCGACGAACGCCAATCGGCCGAGCGGACGCAATCCTTCAGTTTGCAGGGACCGCGGGATGTTGTAGAGCCACCGGCGGCTGAGCCATTCCAGCAGGTGTTTCGCCTCACTGCGGTAGTCTTTCGCGCGGCGCAGGGGAATTGCCAGGGTGCTCCGCGCGGGGATCGAACCTTCGCCGCGCTTGTACAGTGCCGTCGCGAGTTCCTTTGGGTCCGTGTCGATCTGCAGCATCTGGACCGCTGGGATCGCGTCGATGTCCCCAAAACGAGCGCGCACTCGGCGGCAAAAGTTCGAAAGAACAAATCCGGCCGTTCCTCCTACTCCGATCAATACGGTCGGGCGATAGGCCGTTGGGCCGGAGGCAAGATCGATGCGCGGCAGGTTACGAAGCTCGGCGGGGAGCGTGGGCAAAGTTGATGTCGGACCGGCCGGCTGCGGTTGGTTGTCGGAGCTGCCCCGATTCACGAGTTCGGTCATGGCCACGCCAGAACCCGAGGCGGCCCGGACACTGCGTGCCGCGCGCGACTTGCGGAGCGAGGGTTTCGACGTCACGACTTCGGAATCCATCAAACCTTCGATCAACGCGCGACAGCTGGGAAATCGATGTTCCGGGCTCTTGGAGAGGGCCCGTGCGATGACGGGCTGATCTGCGGGAGGCAGCATGGCGAGCATCGGCGGGCTGTGCAGGTGCTGCGCCGCCAACTGGGCCAAGGTCCGCCCGCCAAAGGGAGGCACACCCGTCAACATTTCCTGGTGGACGATGGCCAGGCTGTACTGGTCGCTGTGGCGGCTGGGGCGTCCATTGAACGCCTCCGGGGGCGAATACAACGGCGTGACCCCTGCCACCACCGACATCGATTCGCTCAAATCTTTGAGAAGGCCGAAGTCGGCCACCTTCACGTGGTTCCCGACCAGCAGCAGGTTCTCCGGTTTTATGTCGAGGTGCTGCAGGCCGTGCTGCTCATGAACGAAATCGAGCGCGTCGGCAGCGTCGTACAGATATCCGAGCAGTTCGTCACGGGGAATTCCCTCGAGACCGGCGGCTCGGCATTCGTCGAACCGGGTTTTGACGCATCCCTGGGCCAATTCCGTAACGATGATCAGGCGGCCGTCGATGACTTCGATCCGCTCGATTGACAGCAGGAATGGATGCCGAACCTCCTTAATGCGGTTAAGCGACTTGAGCTCGCGCTGTGCGCGGGCCTCGTCGAGCAGGCCGTATACGAATTTAACGGCTTTCCGCAGCCCTCCGGGCGCTTCCGCCTCCCAGACCTCGCCGTATCCGCCGGAGCCGAGACGCTGTTTGAGGACGTAGTTGGGGATCGGCTCGTTTCGTAGCGGGGAGCCGACCGCAGAAATCGGCGTATCCATACGAGTCAATTCGACTGTTTGAGAACCATGGCGAAGTAGCTTCCGACGACGCGGTCGAAGTATTCCCGCCGGGTCTCGATTGGAAGGTCGTTGTAAACGCAGTAATTGCGGATCTGATGGAGCAGATCGCGGGGGTGGCATCGCCGCATCGCCCGGTTTTGAGGGCGGTAGTGCTGTTCGATCAGGTAATCCACCTCCTCGCGGCGGGACTCGAAACCCATCGCAGTCGCGTGGAGCTGGAACAAGTAGTGGAATTCCTCCTCGTCGGGATCGCGGATTTCGATCTTGTACGGAATTCGACGCAGGAACGCCTCGTCCACCAGTGCCGACGGCTCGAGGTTGGTTGAAAAGATGATGAGTTGCTCGAACGGAATCTGAATCTTTTTGCCGGTGGAGAGCGTCAGGAAATCGTGATGGTTTTCCAGCGGGACAATCCAGCGGTTCAAGAGCTCAGCCGGCGCGATCCGCTGACGTCCGAAGTCGTCGATCAACAGGCAGCCGCAGTTGCTTTTCATCTGCAGCGGCGCCTCGCTGACGTTGCTTCGCGGGTCGTGGCGGATTTCGAGCGCATCCATGGTCAGCTCACCCCCCACGACGACGGTCGGTCGCTGCACCTTGACCCAACGCCGGTCGTAGTCGGCCCTTTTGAACACACCGCCGGCCGCGGACTTGACCTCGGCGTGATACGAGGCGTCGAAGACTTTGAGGATCTGGCCGTCCTCGATCACTGCGTGTGGCAGCCAGACGGCCTGTCCGAAGCAGGTCGTGATCCGCCTAGCCAAGGTCGATTTGCCGTTCCCGGGCGCTCCGTAGAGGAACATCCCCGCGCCCGAGTTGACGGCAGGACCGAGCGACGCGAACAGATCTCCGTTGACCGAAATGTCTTGAAAGGCGCGCTCGAAGCGGTCGCGGCGGATTGTCTCTCCGCGGATGGCCTGCGCTTCGACCGAGATCACGTAATCCATCAGCGGGACTGGCGCCGGCCCCAGGTACGCGCACGTTTTCGCGTGCGATTGGGCCTGCTGCCGTCCGGTCTCGGTCAGAGTGTAATAGTAATCGTTGAACGGTGCTGATCCGGCGTGGACGATGAGCCGCCGCCCGCGCAGTGCACTATAGAGGTGTTCGACCACGTTAAATTGGAGACAAATGCGATCGGCAAGATTCCGGCCACTAACGGTCCCCCCCGCCAGCAGATGCTTTAGGATCAGCGCCTCGACGAACGAGTCCGGCAGTCCGGTCTCTTCAACGGCGTTCGGCTCGGCAGGCCAAAAGTCCTCGTCGGCAAGGAGTCGGGTCAGGATGGCGGAATCCAGTTCCTGTGTTTCAACCGTGCTCATGGTTCACCGACAACTAGACATCGAGTCAACGAGAGAAACCAGCTCCGCGCTGGTTGAAGGTTGTCCGCGAAAAGATAGGCCACAAACCCGCCGACCGCAGCACATCGGAATCGCTGCCGTTCGCGTTTTTTTTGAATCCCTTACCGTTACGGCCCGTGCAGTCGCTTCAACCCCACCCAGCGGACTGGCGAAATTCGCGAACAGGGGTGGACACTCGTGACTTTCAGGTAGATTCCTTGCTCTATACTTGCGGCGACCCACTGCCGGCCCGAACCATCCGATTGGTTGATCGCCTTGCGTGCCATATGTCGCCCGATGTGACGCTCTACGACGCGAAGCCTAAAGACGCGGATCCGTCGGGATCCGCGGACGTTGTGCCGCCGGCCGCCGACACCGCCGGACACGTCCAAGCGTTGTGGTTTCTTTCCGGCCAGACAACAGAGGGCGAAATTGTGCGGCATGTGCCGATTCACTCGTTCCCCTTCCGCGTGGGGCGCCGTGGCGACGCCAGCTTAGTCTTGTCCTATGCTACCGTCTCGGGACTGCACGCGGAATTTGTGGAGAACAGCGGCCATTTGATGCTGCGCGATCTCGGTAGCACGAATGGCACCTTTGTGAACGGGAATCGCGTCGCCGGCCAGACTAAGGTCGACCAGAACGACCTTGTACAGTTTGCCGAGTTCCCTTTTCGAGTGCGGCGGCAGTCGTCAGAACACGGCGGCCTGACCCTAGCCACAAGTGTTTGCGACTATGCCCTGGCCCTCGTCCAATTCGACCAGTTGATGTCGAAACGGTCCGTCATCCCGTATTTCCAACCGGTCGTCAATCTTCATGATGGAGCAACGGTCGCCTACGAGGTGCTTGGACGTAGCGGCGTGTACGGGCTCGAAACTCCGGACTTGATGTTTCACGCAGCGTCCCAACTTGGCCTCGAGCTCGAACTGAGCCGTATGTTCCGCTGGGAAGCGGCTCGCGCGAGTTCGAGTCTGCAAGAACCGCCGCATCTCTTCGTCAACACGCATCCGAAAGAGATTTCCGACCCAGGCTTTGTCGAATCGCTCAGGGGGCTGCGGGAGTTCAGCCCGCGTCAGAAGATTACGGTGGAGATTCACGAATCCGCCGTTACCGACGCAACCGCAATGGGAACCCTCCGAATGGCCTTGAACGAATTGAAGATGAACTTGGCGTACGACGACTTCGGTGCTGGGCAGGACCGCCTGATCGAGCTCATCGAGATCCGCCCAGACTACCTTAAGTTCGATATGGGACTCATTCGGGACATTGATCGCGCTTCCGCCCCGAGACAAAAAATGCTCGAAACGCTCGTGAAGATGATCGCGGACCTCGGGATCGCCCCGCTGGCGGAGGGAGTTGAAACGGACGGCGAAGGAACGACATGCCGACAACTCGGTTTTCAACTAGCTCAGGGGTTTTACTACGGCAAGCCGGCCCGAGCCAGCTCCTTCGAGGAGGCTTGGCACAACGCGTGAATGGGACAGAACGAAGTTGGCACTAGGCTCATCAATCTCGAGCCGCGAACCGACTGCGCCGCCTCTCAGTTTGTCGCCGGTGCGAAAATCGGCAGTTCAGAAGTGCTCGGGGCTTGCGGACGGAGAACGCGTCTTCTTCGACGACCGGACCGCCTCTCCAAACTCGTAGAGTTGGACACTGTGATGATGAACCGAATCAATCAGGATCAATAGAGCCTTGCCAAGCTCGCCGATCTCACCTGGATACTCAGCAAGTTTCTTGACCTGAACCTTGAGCGGCCCGAGGGCACGTGTGGACATAGACGCAACTTCCTATATCAGCGGGTTTTCTCGAGGGGCGGTTGGGGAGGCAGGCTAAAGAAGCGACCTCCGCCCAAAAACTAAAAAAGCGGAAACCTATTGAAGGTCCCGCTTTTCACGCCACCAGAATGACGAATTTATGTGAGCGCGTTCTGCACTGTGTTGAACTTGGCGTTCGCGTTGGTGCCGACCGCCTGAATGGCACCGAGACAAACGATGATAATCAACGCTAGCATGACCGCGTATTCGACCGCGGTCGGACCGTCTTCTGAAACCAAGAACCGCTTCACGCCGTGCAGAAGTTGACTCATTGCTGACCTCTCTGTAGTTGTTGTTGAGAATCACTCCGAAGTGATGTGGATTGCACGTGAACCGTGCCTGACAAACAAAAACCTGTGTCGCCGCCCGCCCCGAATCAAGCGACTTCTGGCAAATTCAGCTCGTTAGGCGCGTTTATTTTCGGCAACGAAGCTGCAAGGTCGCGGCGACCTCACGTTGTCAGAAATGCCCCGAGGAAATGGTCCAGCCTGTGCAGGACGCTGCCGGGGACAAGCCAGAAGGCGATAAGGGTTCCTGAGTGCTCAAAGGCCGCCAGAAAGCGGGATGACCCGGACGACGTTCCCGGGGCTCTCCCAGAAAACGAAAAGCGGGGAAACCACGTCATGGCGACAAAGCCCCCACTGAGACCACGAGCATCCGCCGGCAGCGCGTCTCACGATTTCCCCGCAGACTGTTCCAACCAGGCGTTGATCCAACTTTGCAGTGTCTCGCCGTCCGGCACGTCGGTTACGCTCGGGTCAAAAACTCGCTTCGCATGCACATCGCTGTCCGAGGCGTAAACGGTCAACACGAGCTGCATTGGACCCGTGAGGCGGAAGCGGCGCGCGACGAACGAAAGTCTTCTCCCGGCTTTCCTCTCGGTTTTCTCAACACGCGGCTCCCGTCCGTCCACAACCCGGACGCGATAGAGCTGTCGGATCTCCGTCACGAAGCCTCTCAATTCCGAGCGAGTCCACGGGCACAACTGCGGTCTTCCCTCGGTTCTTTCGAAGTGCTCCTTGATCTCGTCGCCGATCACGGCCGTGACTTCTTCCAGCTTCCCTCTGGGCGCCTCGACGGAAGCTTTGACCTGCTGACGACAGACCTCAAACGACACGAGCACGCTGACTCCGCTGGGGTCCTGGACGATCCAGGGTTCCAACACGATTCCCGCATCCACGCTTCTCGACCGATACAGTCCCTTTTGTTTGGCCAGCTCCACAGTCTCGGAATTCGATAGACCGCGAAAATCTTTGGCGATCTCGAGTATCTCTGCCCAGTGATCGGAGGACTTGATGAGATTGACGATCTCGTGTGTCCCCATTCCACTCATGGTCCGCCCCCTATTTGAGCCGCCAGACCAGTGTCAGCCGGCCGAGTTGCACTAAGTCCGCCAGTTGGCGGGTCCGACCGTATGAGCAGAAAACTTGAAAAGCGATGAATCCCGGTACGGGCAGGTGTGGGCACGGTTTTTTGGGCGTGATCGCACGTTGGTCGCCATCAGAACGAGCTGGCGCGCGTGTCACCCTTCTGCCGCATCGAATTTCCCAACGGAACAGGCGGAATGTTCGTTTGCCAAGCTCTTACAACGTGGCAGGAGGGGATCGTTGTGGATTCCCAGGCCCATCTGCACGTACTGTCGGTCAACCGTTGCAGACAGAAGTCCGGCCAGGTGCGTTCCAGTTGCATTAAGAGCTCTAAGCCGTGATGGTGCTGGCAGAACTGGTCGGGAAGTAGAGCCGACAGCGCGGTCGCGGCGACCGGCGATCGGCCCAGCCTCGGGTCGCTCAAGATCTGCAACCCGCTGTGGTGATAACGAATGCAGCACACAAGCTCGTCCGGCAAGTTCCAGTCATGCGCCAGGCAGGCGCCAACCAATCCGTGGTCCCACCCGAATCGGGTTCGTTCGAATTCACCCAACGTCTGTGTATTTGGGTCTTCGGACTGCACGAACAAGCGATAGTCATCGAACAAGTCGTTCGTCAGCACGGGGAGCACGTAATCCTGCAGCAGTGAACCGACGAATGCGACTTCCGGATCCGTCTTCAGAAGCAAGGCGATTTCGCGCGAGAAGATCGCTTTTTGAAGGTTCGTGCTCCAGAAGGCGTTTTGGTTGATGAGCTTCGAATGGTGAGCCCGGATTGCCGCCTCCATTCCGGTCGCGATCACAAACCGGAGGCTGTGTTGGCATCCCAATATCGAGAGAGCTTGAAATGCGCTAACCACCTCCTTTTGAACTGCGAAGAACGAGGAATTCACGTACTTGAGCAGTTGGATCGTCAACCCTGCATCCGCCTCCAGAATCTTCGCCAGGTCCTTCAACAAGACCGTCTCGTCTCGAGATCGTTGCACAAATAACGTGACAGCGTGCGGCAACGCGGGAAGCCGGACCTTCGGCGGTATCACTGACACCGTGAGGCCAGCCAACGCCTCCTCACGAATGACTGACCAGTCCACAACACATTCGCCGACAGTGCGACTCACCATTTCCGCTTCTCACAGGGTCTACGGTTCTTCCTTCTCGTAGTCCGCGAAGTCGAGTCTGGAATCCTTTTTTTGCTGGCCCAGTTGGCTTTCTTCCGACTTTCTGCAGCGTGGTCGCAAGCGCGTTACAAGCCAAAAATCGGGATCCGTATTTCCACCGACCCTGTTCCGAACGGACCGACACGGGCGATATGACCAATAGGAGGGGCAGGAGGCAGGGAACGGATCGGCTAACCAAGCCAGACGGCCAGCCAATCAAACGCCGCAAACCATCCGCCTACGTTGCGTTTCGGCTGCATCGATGACTGTATGAGCCTCTGAAACGCGGAGCCCCTCAGAGATTCCGCCAAGCCTCATCAGAGCAGCTCGCTCGAGAGCGTTAAACAGCGGCCACGCCGCACCGATCTTCTCCGGACCTGCGGCTGACCGGCTCGAGAGCGGTCGTGGCGCCGCTGGGCATCGGCTCCCGTCGTTGTCATTTTTCAGAAACTCAAACGTTTTCTGCGAACGCCACAAAACCACCGATAAGTGCCGCCGTGACGTGCACCGGAACTCATCCGTTTTTCGCATCGGGAATTCCCGGGATGATAGGTTTCTATTTCGTGGCTGCCCCAAGACACTCGCCAAGGGGCTCGAGGGCGCGCTCGATTATCCGCGAAAAGGTGGCGATATCGTCGAACGAGTGGTCCAGCTCGTAGAATGCATCGTCAACCGCCTCGTGTTTCAGGGGCGTTTCTGCCGTTAACAAGAAGAGTGCGTAGAATGCGCGAGCCTGACTGAAATACAGACCGAATTCGTTGGGCTTCGCCCCGGCAGCCTCGAGGTCGAAATACTTTTCGTCCGATCCCTCGCTCTGAGCTTTGAATGAGCTGGCTAGCTCGGCGTCGTGGAACGAGTCGCCCTTAGCGGCGTTCAACACCTTGCCAATTGCATCGGCGACGTCCGGGTCTCGTTTCGCGTCATCCTTCTGGACAAGCTTCAGCGTCGTTTCAACGAACCGCGCGAACTGAAAGGCATCCATTGCCTCGGCGGCACCTGCAACGCGCGGCACGATCTGCCGGGTGTAGTGCATCGCTTTCGACGGCGGCTGCTGCCGATAGGCTTCCAACTTCGCGGTCAGAATTCGCAGCAGTTTCTCGCCCTTCATCTTCAGCGCTTCGGGTGAGATCGCAATCGGGTTGTCCATGTCCCCTTTAGCCGATTTCACATCGATCAGGACGAAGGGCACACCGCTGCGGTCGGAAAGCCTGACACCGGTCACATCCTTCCAGGGAATTACGCCAACGGGCGAACAGGCTGCCCCATGCTCGCGCACTGCCTTGCCGTCGATCATTACCCAAGGCAGACGCTCAGACCACTTTGGATGACGCCAGATTAGCCAAAACGCGAATCCCAGCGTCACCACAAGAGCGCCGCCCAATCGGAAACCTGGCTTGTTGACTCCATATAAACTGGCTAGGAAGGCGAGCACGACATTGACGAGGACGAACACAGTTGGGGCAGCGAGCGGCTCGAGGAATCGACGACGGCGTTTTCGAAACGCGAATACGCGACCTTTTTGAAGCACGAGTGCATCGCACGCTTCCGAATCCATTGCTACCCCATCCTCAGCCTTAAACCGACTCGAGACGATGAGGGATCACTCTTGGGGAAATGCGATTCAGTCCGGATCTTTGCCATTGTAGCGTGCCGCGACCAAGAACTGCGGCTGTCGACGACACGACTTCGAGGGGTCGAGCGTCCGCATGATTCCGCGAAACTCAACCCTTTTCCGGGAACGCCATCAAAGGACCGATAAGTGCCGCGTGACGGGCACCGGAAAGTCATCCGTTTTTTGCCACACGCTCCGCGTCCCGAAAACTCATACGTTATCGCGGAGTCGCGCCTGGTCCCGTCACGGAAGACAAAACGCCCCCTCGATCTGCGGCGTAAATCGAACGTTTTTCGAGAATAACACCGGGCGACCTCAACCTCACTGGTCGGCATGAGACGAAGCGAGCCGGAGGCCGCTTGACTTATCACTCTAATTCTTTAGAATTAGGCGGAAAACGCACTTTGAACGGAGGACTCGATGTCCCGCCCTGCGAACTCGGAACCAACAGTCGGCGAATTGGAGATTCTCAAAGTCCTGTGGGACGTAGGGCCTCTTTCGCTCAGCCAACTATGCGAGCGAATCCGGACGAGCCGCCCTGTGGCAACGACGACGGTCGCCACCATGTTGAAAATCATGTTGCATAAAGGCCTCGTCACTCGTAACCGTGTGCCACGGGGCTCGCTTTGGTCGGCCAAGATGAGCCGCAAGTCAACCACAACCCGGATGCTGTCCCGTCTCGTCGACCGACTGTTTGACGGTTCAGCAAAAACGCTCGTGGCGCATCTGATCGATCAAGGACGGCTCACGGCAGCGCAGCGCCGCGAGATTCTTGAACTGGTTCGCAATGGGAAGGGGGAGACGAAATGAACAATTGGCTCTTGCCCTGGTGGGATGCGATCGGCTGGTCCATGCTTCATTTCTTGTGGATCGGTGCCGTGCTCGGATTCGTATCGGGGCTGCTGCGTTGGATGGTGCGCGGCCAACTTCCTGCAACTCGCTATGCCGTGTCGCTTCTGATGCTTGCAATCATGGCACTGACTCCTGTGTGTCTCTTCGTCTGGACAGTCGGCCATCGCACAACTGCACCTGGAACTTTGAGTGTCGACACAGCAATGAGCAGCGCCCCGCCGACTCCGAACCACCTTCAGCCGGCGCGCCCGACGACCGACGCGGCCCGTTCAACCTCGACGGGAGCGTTGCGTCCCTCATTGGCTCGCGGCCCACTCGGCGCGATCGACGATTTGCCCGCGGACGAAGGTGAGCCTGTGTCTTGGACCGGACGATTTCAGCGACTCGGCAACCGATTCGCGAGCGTATCGGACACCGTCTTGCACGTACTGCCCTGGCTCTGGATCGTCGGATTTCCGTTGACGTGTCTCTGGCTGCTGACTGGCATTGCCGGGGCGGAGCGGCTGCGTCGTCGCTCGCAAGTGCTCCGCGACGATCAGTGGTTACGCCTCTGTCGAGGGCTGCAGGATCTGCTGCACGTTTCCGTGACCGTTTCTTTCGGCATTTCGGACCGCATTTCGGCTCCCATCCTTGTCGGCATTCTGCGGCCGATGATCCTTTTGCCGGCGGCCACAATTGCTCGCTGGCCGCCGGAGCAAATCGAGATGATTCTGCTGCACGAGCTGGCTCACATTCGGCGATCGGACAACTTGGTGAATTTGCTCCAGCGGTTCGTGGAAGCTGTTTTGTTCTTCCATCCTGCGGTCTGGTGGCTGTCGAATCAGGTGCGGCTCGAACGAGAGCACTGTTGTGACGCAGTCGTGCTGGCTCACTCGCATTCTCCACAGTCCTACGCCGAACTGCTGGCACAAATTGCCATTCCCGAATTCACGCGCGCACCAGTGCTCGCGGTCTCGGCCGCTGAACAGTTGGTAGCTCGCATTCGTCAGATTCTTAAGCCTGAGGACCAACCGATGCAGGTCTCGCGAACTCTGACCCTCTTGCTTTCTGGCGTGTCGATCAGTGTGATCGGCCTTTCAGTTGCCTGGGCCAACAAGGAGACTTCTCGAACAGCCGCGGGCCGAACCGAGCTGGCATCGGCGTCGGAATCTGGCGCGGTTAAGACCATCGCACTAGCCGACGAGGTGCAAACAAACCCGCTCCGGACACACGGAGATCGAGCTGAGAAGAAACAACCGTCCTCCGTCAAACGGGAGTCGCTTCGGTTCGATGGGAAGACGTTCGACGAATGGCGAGAACGGATGATGACGGAATTGAAACCGGAACTGCGCGCCGAGGCGATCACGGCGCTCGGTCGTTTTGGTCCGTATGGGTACGGGCCGGAGGCGGCTACCGCAATTGGGAAATTTCTAAGCGGCGCTAAACTGATCTCCCAGGATGCGGGTGATGAGAAAGTCAAGCAGGCGGCGAACCTGGCATACTTGAGAATCGGCGCGCCGGCGGTTCCCGCCTTAGTCAGCCTGCTGAAGGACATGAGTCCAGAGGTCCGTCAATTCGCCGCTCGAAGTCTGGGAGGGTTGCTGCCGAACCAACCGACCGCAAATCGGCCCGTCTTCGATGCAATTGCGCTGTTGACCACCGATCCGGATTTCTGGGTCCGATCGACTGCCTTCAGCGTACTACGAGCAACAACGCCCACCAAGGTAGACAAATCTGTTCTGTTGCGAACGGCAATCGAGAGACTCAAGGATGAGCATCCGCAAATCCGCTGCGAAGCGGCCGATATGCTGGGAGTCTTCGGTCGCTCGGCGGAGTCTGCGATTCCCCCGTTGTTGGCAACCCTGAAAGACCCTCGGAACAAAGAGAAAGAGGCCGTCGGTTACGGAGCCAATGCTTCAGCGATCAGCGCACTGATCAAAGTCGGGGCACCACCAGCGCTCGTTGTGCCCGCTTTGATCGACCTCATTCGCGACGCTCCAGAAGATCGTCGAAGCCATTTTGCGGCTTTTGCTGCCCTCACCCAGTTCGGACCTGCAGGCGGCGAGGCCGTTCCGGTCCTGATCGATGCTTTCACACGCGCCGACCACATCGATTTCGGGGGCGTCGGCGAAGACCAGACCACCATGCGTCGAGATGAGCAGATTCAAATTGCAGTCGCGTTGCGGTCGATCGGGCCAAAGGCAAGGGCGGCTTTGCCGATCCTTGAGAAAGCGTTAGCGAATGAACCCCACCAAAAGTCGCTGCTCCACGAACCCCTAAAGGAGGCAATCTCGAAAATCAACGCGACCAGCCACTGAGGCAATCACCGTGATCGCCGAAATCGCCTGGAATACGCGCGATGGCCGGACCCGTCGAGGGCTTGATTTTGAGGCGAGCGATGGGAGCTGCAATAGCGTGGCGGTGCTGTCGCATCCGATGCAGTCCCGCTATCTCAAACCTTTGTTGGGGAGCGACAACAAACTACCTATTTACGGAAGGGAACGTCCGTAACCCACTCGCGCGGCGTCGTTTGCAAAGTCAGGCAGCTGGACATTGATGGGGAAAGCTCGTACGTCTAGAGAAAACCCTCCTCAGTTCTCGCCGAAGGGCTTCTATCTGAAAAAATCGAGGCGACGGGACCGTTATTGATTTTTTTCGACAGTGAAGAGCGAATCGGGCAAGTCGGCTGCGAAATCGAAGTGGTAACGAATCGTTGTCGTTCTGTGATCCATCGTGTTGCGAACCACGGTGGGATACCAGAAGCCCTGCTTCGTTTTCTGGAAGTCCTCCATGCGGATCGTCTGCTGCGATCGGCTTGCCTCCGGAAGCGTGCGCAGCGGCAGATTGAACAACTCCACACGGATGACCACGTCTCCCTTCGCCGGATCGACGTAGTACCACTCATGGCCAATCGTCCCGAACGTATTATGCAACGAGCGCTTGATCAGAACACAGCCGGAAGCATCAGAGGGATTTGGATCAAACTCGAACCCCCATCCAAACTTTGGAGCCAATTCAGGAAACAATCGCGATGCGATCTTAACGTCGGGAGCTCGCGGCAGACTGCCGAGGCCTTCGCCGGACATCAAGTCCTGCGGCGCGACGTGCGGACTGGCCTGCCACTGAGGTTTGGCCCCGGGCAGCGGGTTGGAGTTGTCCCAAACCGTCTTACCGTCGCAAACATAAAGCGGAAGCGGCTCGCTGCGTTGCAATCGCTCCTCAAAGCTCTGGGCCCAGTTCTGATCTGTGGGCGGCTCGACTGCGGGGTCCACGTTGCCGCGGGGCGAGTATGAATCCACTCGCCAGCGATCTCCCTTACGCCAAACAACAGAACCGAAATAGAAATTGCCGGGATATGTGCCAACGAGCAGACGGAAATCGCCGATCACGGCGCGGCTTTTGGCAATACCGCGGAGCACCGCGAGCGCATCATTCGATGGCATGCGGTCATCGATCTTGGTTTCGCGCGGGACACCTAAGGCGTAGATATCGGTCGGACCGTCCGCCGGATAGTCGAACTGCCACTTGATCGATTTCTTCGCGTCCTGTGGCGACGTGAGCAACAAATACACGGGCAGCCTCGTTTCAGGATCGACCCGCAGTGTCGCTTGATTCAGATCGCCGCGCCAAAGAGTCATTTGAAATTCGAGCCAGGTCTTGCCAGCGTCTGTAACCTCCCTCCGCTCTTGTGAGAGGATCTTTTCCGTTCCGAACAGCCAGTGGCCCACAGGGCTCTTGCCCTGCGACAAAGCATTCATCGACAAGACTCTCTGTGCGTCATCTTCCCCTAAGGGCAGTTTGGTGATTGACTTGTCACCGGCACGCAACTCGTATTTCACGTGTTCACGGCCATTGTAGAAATAGAGCGAACCGTCCAACTTGAACGCCCAAATCCGCTGCCCCGGCGACAGCCACATCATTCCACTTTTACCATCGGTGAACGTGACCGTTCCACGAATCCAGTTCTGCGCTCGGATCGCCTTTGTGACGTCGGCCCAACCGACGGAAGACTTCGGGAACGTAATCACCGCGATTGCAGTCATGGCGACGATGGCGGCAAGTCCGGCTGTCAGGAAGGGCCAGCGGCGACGAACTCTTTGAGCGGAGCGATCGTTCACGGGCGTTCGAACCAATCCATCGGCCGACGACTGCCGGATTTTCCGCATTACCTCGTCGGCCAGCGCGGGCCGTTCGCGCAACTGGGAACCTAGAGTTTTTAATTGATCTTCCAAAGTACTCTTCGGATTCATTGCCCGTCTTCCTTTTCGAGCAAGGCGCGCAAGCGAGCCATTGCCCGGGAAAGCTGTTTGGTGACTGTGCCAATCGGACGGCCGGTGATTTCGGCGATTGCCGCAACATCATGACCGTCAAAGAAGCGCAGACCGATCAAGACCCGCTCGTGATCGGGAAGCCCGCCGACCAATGTCAACAGATGCTCGCGATCCACCCGATCTGGGGCGGGAGCGTCGGTCGCGTCCCGTTCCGACAACTCATCTCCAGGGACGACGAGCAGTCGCCGTTTCCGACCCGACTCGACCGCCCGTCGTCGAGCGATTTGAATGAGCCACGCCCCAAACCGGGAGCCGTCATTCAAAGTCGCCAGTCTTTGAAACGCTAAGAGGAGCGCGTCCTGCGCCGCATCTTCGGCCGCGTGAATGTCACGGAGCTCGGTCAGCGCGACGGCCAAGACGTTGCGTTCGTAGCGGCCGATCAACGCGCCGAACGCTTCCACGTCGCCGCCGCGCGCACGGTCCACGAGCTCAGAATCCGAAAGCACACGCTCACTCGCTTTGGTTCTGGGAGCCGCTCGATCTTGGGCCTTCTAATGAAGACGGAGCTTGGCGTTGCTTTGCGACATTAACTTTGGAATTTTGAGGAAGTTCGTCGGCTCGCAGGCGGTCACGAGAGAGGAGACAGGCATGAGAGAGGAGCGGGCTGTCTACCGGGATTTCCCATGTTGCAGTGTGCCGGATACCTGGTCGGCGACGCTACCGAGTCGCTGGTTCGACTATTGTGAAAAGTCTTTGACGCGAATGCCAATTCGGGGCCAGCTCGTCGGGCCTGCGAACGCACTGTTCGACACTGCGGACGACCGTTCTGGCCGTTTGATGGCCTCGCGTCCCGCGACGTGTCCGCTGCTGAGCCAGGATCTGTCTGGATTCTGAGTACGAAACGGATCACGTCGCGCTCGCACGCGATGCAGTCGGCTGAAGTACGCGATCCGCTGTTGAATCTCCCAAAACAGCTTGCGTGGAATGGCAAGGGCAGCGTCTGGAACGTCACGTAGCGGGCGTACCAGCCATTCGTGCGTGCCTATCCGGCGTGTTTCCGAATCATTAACTCATGCGTATTTCGGCACGCCCCGAAAATCGACCCTGTTTCTGGGATTATTTGCCGGAATCTTGGAATTCCAGGAAGACGCTTGGTGTCTAAAATCAGGACCCACATCAAGAGTGACAACAGAGCAATTCCGTGATCGCCTCTTCCGACGGCGCTCGCCTTGTCGGATAC
>DASZIA010000265.1:0-2867 GCA_035949535.1 Planctomycetaceae bacterium
CGACTTACGGACTCACGCCCTCGATAGCCATGTCGCGAAACTTGGCGTACTGCTCACCCTTCTTGTGAGCCGCCTGCCACTCAGGGTTATTCCACCATTTCTGCAGCTGGTCCATGTTCTCGAACTGAACGATGACCAGGCGTCCCCTCGGCGGTTCACCGGAGAGCGAAACGGGCTTGCCACGCGCAAGGAAGCGTCCGCCAGCCTCTGCGGTAGTCTTCTCGGCGACGGGCGCGACCACTTTCATGTAGTTGTCTTGATCGTTGACCTCATTATCGGCGACGACATAGGCCGGCGGCCTCTTCTGTGCATCAACCGTGTGAACGCCGAATGCTCCGATGGCAATGCCGGCCAGCAATGCCGATACTGTTGCCCACGCTGTTTTCATCGATCTCCTCCCTTGGATTACGGCGAGACCTGTGCGCTCCCAGCTGTTCCATGATACCAAAACGGGCCGTTGAGTTCGAGCCAAATCTCGCAACTCGGGCGCCCAGTTGGCCGCTAGTTCTTGCGACCCGGTCGTCGGCGCAACCGCAATTGGTCGGATATGCGCCGCGAATTCGAGCAGATTTTTCCGCTGGATACAACGAAGCCTCGCATTGGCTGCGCCGGCAGGCAAAACTCCGGGCGATCGAGATTCCCTTCTGGCCGAATAGGACCCAAATCATTCTCCGTAGAGCGACCGGAGTCGCATTTTGGCACCTTTGAGACATGCTGACTGGATTGGGCAATGTCCGCTTTCAGGGGCAACCCGGAAGACATTTGCTCACACTGAGTTCTTCTCAGTTTGACCCATAGATGACATCGCAGTTCAGAAATACTGGTATGCACCGTGGCATCGGACCCCATTTCGCAACGCGCAAATCCATGCTGTAATCATGTTTTTCGTGAGCAACGGTCGGCGCAGTCCTGAGCCTCGGAGAAGACAATGCGACGACGCAATTTCTAACAAAGGGTTATCGATCGTCATCCGCCGCTAAACCGATGAGGGAGATGCGACAATGAAAAAAAGCTCGCTGATCAGTCTCAGTATTTCGGTGTCGATCGCCGTCTTGGCGGCTGGTGTCGCGATTTCCGCGCAGGACAAATACACTGTGCAAGTACCGAACGGGCTCGCGTTCTCTGAGTTTAGGGGATACGAGGACTGGCCAGTGATCGCGATCAGTGAGAACGGAGGCAAGATCGCTGTGATCGTAGGGAATCCGGTAATGATCGACGCCTATAAGGAAGGCGTGCCCGGTAATGGCAAGCCTTTCCCGGACGGCGCCAAGATGGCGAAAATTCATTGGAACCCGAAAAAACAAGAGACGTACCCTGGTGAGCCAACGGTGCCAGGTACCCAGCATGACGTTGATTTCATGGTGAAGGACAGCAAGAGGTTCGCGGACAGCGGCGGATGGGGATGGGGCGCGTTCGACCATGACGCGGCGTCCGATACGTTTAAGCCCGCCACTGTAGCGGACAATCCGCCGCAGGAAAACGACGCGAAGTGCGGGTTCGCGTGCCACACGGTGGTGCAGAACCGCGACTACGTTTTCACGGAGTACGGAAAGAGGTGAGTATCGGATAGCGGGAGCTAACAAGGTTGATTGGTCCGAACCAGTGCTCGCTCTTTATTGAGAACCAGTGCTCGTTCTGGATTGAGGTCGAAGCTTAAGGCAGGGCTATGCGCCGCAGTCGGTAGACTCGGTCCAAATGACCTCCGAAGAACGAAGATGCGTTTGTTAGCCAAACCCCGTCGCGAGCCTTACGGCCGCCGAGCCTAAGGGATATCATCCCTGCCAAATAGAAATGTCGTCTTTGTCGTCGATGACGACGCCGGAATGTTGCGGAGTGTAGCTCGACTGCTGCGGTAGCTCGGCTACGCCAGCTTGCTGTTTTCTTCGGTGGAGGCTTTCGCAAACCACAGCGATTTCGAAGAGGCGGTCTGCGTCCTTCTCGACATCAACTTGGGCGATGTTTCAGGCATCGAACTGCGGCTCCGTCTCAAGGCGAATGGCAATTCTGTGCCGATCATCTACATGACTGGGAAGGACAGCCCTGTCGTCCGCATGGCTGCGCATCAATCCGGGTGTCTCGCCTATCTCACAAAGCCGTTCTCCGCGAGGTCGCTGATGGAGCCGCTCGAGAGAGCCTCGGCTGCTTGACGCTGCCCAACAGTCTTAGTCTCTCGCTGCGTATATATCGTAGTGCCCAACGAAGCGCGATTACAGCAATTGTCGGGACTCGAAATCGTTCCGACTAAATCCTATAATCCGCAGAGTTTTGCTGATGGCAGATTAATTGAAGAAATGACCGGCGACCAATCCCGACTCCTGAAAGTAGGCGACCGTGTTCGATGGGGAGCCACGATAGCCGATCTTGGCACGGTTGTTGGAACAGCTTGGAGCGGAGTCACTATCGAGTGGGATGACGGACACACCAGTTCAATCCAGCATAACGATATGGCGCAGGTTGAGCGGGTGCCGAATAAATTGGTCTGAGGGCGTGAGACATCGGTCACGCGCCAGCTTTCGCCTTGCTGCGTTGCATGAGTCCGCTATTGTGAAGGTTTTCGGATGCCGGCCCCATGAAGGTGGCGCGGCGCACTCCGGGGCCGGCGTCCGCAAACCTCCAAGGGAGGAAACCGCGGGAGGGGGTAGGTGGGTGGCGCGGCGTGGGCTATGGGGATTTGAGTGCCGCGGATGAGGTGTGTGAGTGGAGTCGAGCCGATCCAGCAAGCTGCTCGACGGTGAAGGGGCTCATGGATGAGCGGCGGGTCGCATCGAACGCTGTGAATTGTCGGACGATTTGAGACGATGGCTGGATATCTGAGCGCGCTCTGCCGTGGCCGATCGAGAGGCAGCGAACGCGACGATCAGATTTGC
>DASZIA010000266.1:0-2914 GCA_035949535.1 Planctomycetaceae bacterium
GACCGTTTCCTGGACCAATTTTGGTTGTGGCGACGCGAGAGGGTCCCCCGCCCCATGGACAGCCGCGACAATCCCCTGTTCTGGTCGTTGCCCTGCGGCAATTGGTTCATGACCCGCGTGCGGGTCAGCATTCTCGTCCCGTTGCTCGTGGTGTGCGCGCTGCCGAAGTTCGGCGTGAAGCTGTCGTTGGTCCTGGGGGCCATCTTTCTCGCCTCGCTCTTGCTTCACGAACTGGCCCACGTTTTTGCGGTGCGGCTCACCGGGGGCGTGGGAAACGAGATTCTGATCTGGCCCCTGGGTGGCCTGGCCTTCGTTCAGCCAGCGGCCAATTTCCGCTCACAGTTTTTGACTCCCGCGGCCGGACCGATCTCCAACTTGCTGGTGTGCGGCGCGATTGCCATGCCAATGTGGCGGTCGGGTGCTTTTCCGACCATTCTCAATCCGCTGATCTTCCCGGTCGATCCGGCACACGCGTTGGCTGAGACCTGGGCGCTCGACGTGCTCAAGGTCGGGTTCTGGTGCAACTGGATCCTGCTCTTGGTCAACCTGCTGCCGGTTTTTCCGCTCGACGGGATACGCATGACGTTGGCGGTGCTCAAAAACCGGGTCGATATTGAGTCTGCGGCCGATTCGGCCATTCGCATCAGCTTTATCGTCTCGGCGCTGGCGATGGGAGCCGGCCTGATCTTCGACAGCACCTGGGTCGTGTTCTTCGGCGCGCTGGTGCTGCTCTACACGTTTTTCGAGTGGGTGCAGCTGCGCACGGCCGACAGCTTGGACGACTCATTCATGGGATACGACTTTTCGCAGGGCTACACCAGTCTCGAACGCTCGACCAAGCAAAATCAGCCGCCCGGTCAGCGACGAAAAGGATGGATCGAGAGCTGGCGTGAAAAACGCCGCACTGAGAAAGAGCGGCGGGCCAAGCTCGAAGTCGAACAGGCGCAGCAACAGCTCGACGCCATTCTCGACAAAGTGCACCAGCACGGAATCGGCTCGCTGTCGGACGCCGAACGCCGACAACTCAATCGCGCGAGCGCCCGGCTCCGCGACCGCGGCAAACAGGCCGATTGACCTGGGGGACCGTGCGGTGCGGCCGTGTGTCGCATCGGAACCGGAACTGCTCTTGATCAGCGTCACCGCAGACTCGCACGCTTTTTTCGTTATGCAAGCGGCGTTTCGCTAACGTCGCGACGAGCGTCAGCCGAAAACGTCGAGCACGCGTCCGTTTTCCACCAGCGGCACCGGGCGGCCCTGGGAATTCTGCACGCGCAGTTCGGGGTCGATGCCGAACGCTGAGAAAATCGTGGCGGCCAGATCCTCCGGACGTGTCGGATTTTCGAGTGGATAAGCCGCCTGGGCATCGCTGGCTCCGTAAGTCGATCCGCCGCGAATGCCGGCGCCAGCCAAAAGCGCGGGGAAGAGCGTGCTCCAGTGTTGCCGACCCCAATTGGCGTTTGCGCGCGGCGTTCGTCCCATCTCGCCCAGCGCAACCACGAGGGTCTCGCCGAGCAAACCCCGCTCGTGCAAATCTGTGAGCAGGGCGGAATACGCCTGGTCGAACGTCGGCAGCAAATGATCCTTGACGTCGCCGCTGTTGAGATGGGAATCCCAGCTGTAGCCGTCGACAGCGTCGTAGTGCACGGTGGCAAATCGGACGCCGGCTTCCACGAGTCGACGCGCCATCAAAGTCGATTGGCCAAAGAGGTGGCGCCCGTACCGGTCCCGCGTGGCGGGCGACTCGCCGCGAATATCAAGCGCCCGGCGCGCCTTGTCGGAAGTCACCAGCGCGAGAGCGCGTCGTTCAGATTCGTCGTAACCATCCAGCGCGCGGCTGTGACCGACGCGGCGACAACACCGATCAAACTGCTCGACGAGCGCGCGGCGCCGGTTCAATCGATCGACGACCAGATCCTTCGAGTCCGCCAAGCCTTGGATTTGAAATCGCAGCTCGTCGTCGGAGCAGTTGCGCCAGTACGGATTGTCGCTGGGCCCGCGTTTGTCGATCGCCGTGGTCACCGGCTCGTAAGCGGAACCCAACCAGCCGGCATACTCGCCCGGCCGACGCAGAACGAGGCCTTCTTGCAGTCGCCCAAGCGAATTGGGCAGGACAACGTAGCGGGGCAATTCTTCTGTTCTGCTCGTGATCGACGTCCGCTGAAAGGCCGAGAACACGGACCCCATTGCGGGCCAATCGTTGGGCGTCGCATTGAACCCGCCGCCGATCGGAATGTGCCACGGGTGACCGGTTTGCAAGTAGTGTCCGGCCGAACTGTGATCGTTGTAAGGATGGCTCATGGTGCGGATGACGCAGAACTTGTCCGACACGCAAGCGGTCCGCGGAAGGTGTTCGCTGATTACCAGACCAGGCGTGCGGCTGGCGATTGGTCGAAATGGGCCGCGGATGGCATCCGGGGCCTCCGGCTTCAAATCAAATGTTTCGAGTTGGCTCGGCCCGCCATAGAGAAACAAGAAGATGACCGAGCGGGCTTTGGCGTTTCGAGCGACGCCGGCGGCCTCAGCGGCGTCAATTCGGGCCAGAGAGCTGCCCAAAAGTCCCGCTCCGGCTGCCTGAAGCAAGGTCCGCCGCGATAGGCCGTCACAGGCGTGTGAGGACGAGCCAAGCACCGTGAGCACAGTTCGGAACCCCCCCCGGAATCCATCGTTCATCCATCAATGTTGGCCAATGTATCGGCATGCACTTATGAACACAAGTCCTAGTCCCGTATCTGGTTGAGTGTTGTTGGCCCGCCCATCACGCCACCGGAGGAGCAGAGCGAAGATTTTCCGTAACTCCCTATCGAAATCCCCTCAAGATTCCTCAAACCCTGGCGAACAACTGGGTAATGAGGACGGAGCAATGAGCTCCTCCCACGGCAGCTTACAAGGTGAGCTTTCACGGTATTCCAAGTCC
>DASZIA010000267.1:0-13762 GCA_035949535.1 Planctomycetaceae bacterium
GGTCGAGACTGAAGAACTCGCGATGGCCGACGAGATAGGCAACAGGCTCCGACTTCGCGCGGCGCTTGGTCAGGTCGCGCATCACGGCCCGCTGGGAATCGGTCAAGGGCTCGTCGAAGCGTGTATAGAGTTCGATCCGCCGACAATCCCGAGCGTGAGCCAACAAGATCTCGGCGTCGAGCCGCGGAGTTTCGCTCCCGTGTTGTTTGAGGTGGGCCGTGGTCCAGTCCAGTACGCGCCGGACAGTCCACTCCTCGGCCATAATGCTCACCGGGTCACCGGGTTTTTGGGAGCCAAGCTAAAAAGCTAATGGTGATGTCGACGGCCAAACGAGGCTTGTTATTTCGACGAATGTCCGTCGCCGCCAGCGGCACCGTTGAGCCGTTCCTGCCGGTCGAATTCGACCAGCGCGCTGACCAGCTCGTCGATATTTCCCTGCATGAACTGGTCAATCTTGTGCAGCGTCAGGCCGATGCGGTGATCGGTCACGCGTCCCTGTGGAAAATTATAGGTGCGAATCCGCTCGTTGCGGCCACCGCCGCCGATGAGCGACCGCCGCTGCTCCGAACGCTCCTGATCGACCTGCTTCTGCTTGTGCTCGAAGATGCGGCTGCGAAGCTGTCGCATCGCCTTGGCTTTGTTCTTGTGCTGGCTCTTTTCATCCTGGCACTTAACGACAATGCCGGTCGGCAGGTGCGTGATGCGAATCGCGCTTTCCGTCTTGTTGACCTTTTGGCCGCCCGGGCCGCCGGCGCGCATCGTGTCGATCTGCAAGTCTTGATCGCGGATGTCGACCTCCACCTCGGTAACTTCAGGCAGCACCGCGACGGTGGCGGCGCTCGTGTGAATGCGGCCCTGAGCCTCGGTCTCGGGAACGCGCTGGACGCGATGGCCCCCGCTCTCGAACTGCAGCTGCTGGAAGGCCCCTTCGCCGGTCACCGAGAAGACGACTTCCTTCAGTCCGCCCAGTTCCGTCGAGCTGAGATCGAGGACTTCGTATTTCCAGCCGCGCTTGTCGGCGAATCGCTTATACATGTCGAACAGTTCGGCGGCAAACAGGGCCGCTTCGTCGCCACCGGTGCCGGCGCGAATCTCCATAATCAGGGCGCCGCGCGTGGCCGAGTCGCCGGCGGTGGCGAGATCTTCCAGCTCGGCTTCGAGCGATTTTTGCTCTCCGAGAAGCTGCTCGAGCTCGGCCTTGGCGTACTCGCGGGCCTGGTGGTCTTTTTCTTCATCGAGCAGCATGCGCGCGGTGGCCACGTCGTCCAGAAGTGCGTGATAGCGGCGCATGGCCCGGGCGACCTTGATCAGCCCCCCCTGCTCGCGCTGCAGCGGCAGGAACTTGGCCGGGTCGGCCGAGATCGCGGGATCCTGGAGCATGCGCTCCAGCTCGTCGTAGCGTTTGAGTTTGGTCTCGAGACTGGGATACATGCGTATTGCGAACTGAGGAGAGGGCCGTCGAGCGTCACACGATCCTTCGGTGAGGAGCGGTCTCGCCACTCGGGAGGCCGAGGCTCCTGCCGAGCCGGTCTTATCCGCAAAGGCAGTGGCTCAGTCCGCCGTGGCGGACCACAGCGGTTTGCCCTTCCGAAATCCAGGCGCTGCTTATGGAGAAACCGCCGAAACAAGTTGGCTCGCTACGAGGCGGCTTCGCCCCCGGCTTCCTTGCGCTTGTTCCACTTGTATTTTTTCTGGAACTTCTCGACTCGTCCAGCGGCATCGACGTATTTCATCTTTCCGGTGAAATACGGGTGCGAGTAGGCGCTAATATCCACGCGGATGAGCGGGTAATCTTTGCCGTCCTCCCACTTGACCGTTTCCTTCGAGGTCATTGTCGTGCGGGACAGGAACTTATGACCTGTCGACGTGTCGATAAAGACCGCGTCTTTGTAGTCCGGGTGAATTCCAGCTTTCATCGCCTCGCCCTGCTTGCCGACGCCGCGGCACAAAAACGGTGAGCAACTGTCTGCGAACAGGCCAGTTTAGGAATCGGAACGCGAGCCGGCAACGTTAAGCCCATCGATCGTCGCCGGCCGGACTCAGCGACGCCGATGAAACGCAGGACTGTCTCCCATCAAACGAAGTTGTCCCGTCCCACCGTCCGTCGGCTGTAAGTTATTTTGTGCCAATAAGTTCTGGTGGAACTTAGTGTTGCCCCACCCGGGCTAATTCGGCTCGGCGAACGTCTTGGGATCGACTCGATCCAGAACCTTGAGATCGGTCAGTTCGACGTCCATGAACGTAACGCCGTCACGCTTGTGTTCGATCTTGGTCGCACGCTTCACGCCGTCGAACTCCTTGTACTTGCTAAAAGTCGTTTCCTCGAGGAACTGATCCCCCAGGAAGGCGACGATCTTGGCGAGCATCTTGACCGGCAGGCCGCTTTCCTTGTCGAAGAAAAGCTCCAGGTCCTGTTTGTCCGGTCCGATGAATCTGACTGCGACGGCCGGCTTGTCGTCGACTCTGGCTTCCCGGGCCGATTCGATTTGGAAATCCTTCGTCTTCAGTGGAAGGAGGAGTACAGGGACGATCGCCAGATAGGCACTCCGCTTCTGATTGGCGACTTGGTTGTCCAGGAGTTTGCTTGTGTTGTCCGCAGCTTGGCGCCAGGCCTTGTCGCCGTTCAGTACGGTGACGCCCGTCACCTCAGTGCCCTCGGAGTTGCCTTTGAATTCCTCGCGGAACTTATGCAGGCCCATGGTTGTGGTCGTGGTCGTGAAATCGCTGACGAGGCCGGCAAAGCTCAGTTTCACTTTCGCCTTGGTCTCGATGGCCTTAGCTTCGAGGGCGGCGAGCCTGGCCTCGCCCCCGAGTGATTGGATGGCCTTGTCGATCACTTTCTTGGCGTCCGGCCCCGCCGCCATCACGCCGCAACGACCGCTCACCAGGAGCGTCATCGCGACCACTGTTCCGACAATTCTTCTCATGGATGCATCGCCTTTGTTCAATCTTCCGTGGATGAGATGAGACGGCTCGCCGCAGTCATCGGGACCCCTGATTCCAATATGCCGCGAACCTCAAGGCGTCCGCCAGCCAGAAGAAGAAGAAACTGTTCAGCACCTGGCTCCCCGGCTCAGGCGCATCCGACGCTTCCCGCGGCTTCACTGATTCTTACGGCCGTATCTGCTTTTCCGACAACGGGAATTCTGCACTTAGCAAAGCTAACGAGAACCGGCGGTTTGGCCATCGTCCCCCGGGGTTAGATCGCGAAGGAGCCGAATCCACGAAGCGGCATCTTGAAGAGAGCGCGGGGCCTTGCGCCGGGCGCTTCAAGGCGTGCAGAGGCTCCTCAAGTGAGGCGGAGCACCTTTTCCGGCCGCGCGCCTACATCCATTCCTTGATCAGCTGGCCTTCGACGAGGCGGATCGGCCGGCCGTCGGGTGACTTGACCGTCAGATCGGCGGGAAGGCCTAGCTTCGCGTAGATTGTGGCGGCGATGTCGTCCGTAAAGTACTCGTCGCGAACCACCTTGCCCCCTTCGTCATCGGTGGCGCCAAGCACAGCGCCGCCGGGCACGCCCGCTCCGGCCATGACGGCGAATCCAGTCGACGCCCAGTGGTCGCGGCCGCTGGCCGAGTTGACCTGTGGCGTGCGGCCGAAATCCGTGAGCCAGACAACGAGCGTCGTGTCGAGCAAGCCCCGCTCGGCAAGGTCGGTCACCAACTGCGGTAGTCCCTGATCAATCGGCGGGACCAGCCGCTTTTTGAGTGACGTGAAATTGTTCTGGTGGGTGTCCCAACCGCTGTCGGTGATGGTCACGAAGCGGACGCCCGCTTCGATCAACCGTCGTGCGAGTAGACAGCCTTGGCCGAACCGGGTGCGACCGTAGCGGTCGCGCAGCTTCGGATCTTCTGAATGGATCTCGAACGCCCGCTTGGTCTCCGGGGCCGTGATCATGTTGAGCGCGGTTTTATAGTGCTCGTCGAGCGCGTGATAAGCGGCCGGCTGCAGTTCTGAATGGCGCTCGAGCGTGTCGATCGCTCCCAGCATGCGGCGGCGGATGCTCAGTCGCTGCGAGGAAATGCCCGCTGGTGGCGTGATGTCGCGAACGTGCAGCTCCTTGGTGTTGGGATCGGCCAGCATCTGAAACGGATTGTGCTGCAGTCCCAAGATGCCGGCGCTGCCGCCGTTGAAGCGGTGATCCATGTAGTCGCCGAGCTGCACGAACGGGGGCAGCGCACTGCGAAAACCCTTTTCGTGGCTGATCACGGAACCGTAGCAGGGATAGGTGATTGCCTGGTTGTATTGTCGCCCCGACATCATCCAGGCGTCGGCGTGTCCGTGCGAACCGTTCTTGGGATTCCAGCCACGCAGGACGGCGAATCGCTTGAGGCCGACCGCCATGTTGGGACAAATCTCGGAGAACTGCACGCCGGGGACGGCCGTATCGATCGCTCCGAATTCGCCGCGAACGCTGACCGGCGCGTTGGGCTTGGGATCGAGCGTGTCGTGATGACTGGTGCCGCCGTGCGTCCAGATCAGAATGCAATTGACATCGCGCGAAGTCGTCGCGGCCCGCGCGGATTTGGCTTGCAAGAAGGTGGGTAGCGACATTCCCAAGCCGGCCAAGGCCCCGACGCGCAAGAAGCTTCGCCGGGAAATGCCTTCACACGTTTGCGCGGAACCGCAAAGCAGATCGAGCATGGCCGTCTCCAAATGGGGGGCCGAAAGGCAGGCGGGTTGGCAGGTCGGTATCGGGCAGGTTGTCGGCAGGACCGATGGGGAAGGCTTGGGGGCTCCCAGGCACTTGGCCATTCGGTCAGTTGGCGGAATTTGATTCTAATAAGACGGATCGACCAATAAAAGGTTTCCGATCCGAGATTCGGAGGGTGGGACGCAAGCTAGCTGGGGGGCAGGAGTTCCTCATACTGGAATCGGCTGCGCGATCCGTTCATAATCAAGTGTGCTGATCCCACCGATATAAGTGGTATCCAGCCAAGCCCCGCCTTCCCCGGAACCACGGTTCCGCCCGCCCGCCTTGCCCGATCGGAGCCGCCTTCCGATGAAACCGGCGAATCCGTTACGACCGCATTCGTTCCTTAAGGTTCCGTTAATAGCAGCGCTCGTCGGATTCGCTCTGCTGTCATCGGCACACAGTGCTGAATCTCCGCGGGGGCTCGCCGTCGAACCGACACAGGTCGAGCTGGTTGGTAATTTCGCGCGGGCCCAATTAGTGGCATCGGCAGCAAACCCCTCTGGCGTTGCGACTGAACGATCGGCTGACCTGACCTCGCGAGCGACCTTCGTCTCTTCGGATCGCAAAGTCGTGCGCGTGGATTCGCGAGGCACCCTGTTCGCTGTCGGCAATGGCACGGCACAAATCGTCGTCACGCTCAAATCGTCGAGCTCAGTGTCGTCGAGCTCAGTGTCGTCGAGCTCAGTGTCGTCGGGTGCAGTGTCGTCGGGTGCAGTGCCGTCGGTCCGCGTGCCGGTGACGGTGAAGGATGTCGCCGCCGCGCCAAGCGTGAGTTACTCGCGGGATGTCGTTCCCATCATCAGCAAGGCGAGCTGCAACATGGGAGCCTGCCACGCCTCTCAATACGGCAAGGCGGGATTCAAGCTGTCGGTGTTTGGCTACGAGCCGACGCAGGATTTTGCGGCCATCGTTCGCGACAGTTCCGAACGACGGGTGAATTTTCTCGAGCCGGAACAAAGCCTGCTTTTGAAAAAGCCGACGCTCCAGGTTCCGCACGGCGGCGGACGACGGATGAAGATCGGCTCGACCGAATACCAAACTCTAGTTGCGTGGATCGCTTCCGGGGCGCCCGGTCCGAGCCCGTCCGATCCGCAAGTGACGCGAATCGTCGCGGGACCCACCCGCAGGATTACTGTCCCCGGAGCCAAGCACCAGATTCGCGTGGAGGCGTTCTACAGCAACGGCACGAGCCGCGACGTCACCGCGCTCGCAAAGTTTGACTCGATGGACGAAGGCGTATTGAGTGTCACGCGCGACGGACTCGTGACAATCGGCGGCAAAGGGCAAGCGCCGGCTCTCGTGCGTTACGAAGGCCAGGCGGCCACCTGTCTGTTCATGGTTCCGTACTCCTCGCATGTCGAGCTGACTGGCTGGAAGGATCAGAATTTCATCGACGAACTGGCCGCGGCCAAGTTCCGCGAACTGGGAATTGAGCCGTCCGCCCTTTGCAGCGACGCGGCGTTCCTCCGTCGCGCCTATTTCGACGCGATCGGAACGCAGCCGACACTGGCAGAAGTGCGGGCCTTCTTGTCATCGAATGACCCAGCCAAGCGCACTCAGCTGGTCGACAGACTGTTGGGCCTCTCCGGCGATCCGCAGCTCGATGTGCACAACGACGCGTACGCTGCCTGGTGGACGCTCAAGTGGTCCGATCTGATTCGCAACCAGAGCAACGACCTGGGCGAACAGGGGATGTGGGCCTTTCACAACTGGCTGAGCGAATCGTTCCGCGCGAACAAGCCGTTCGACCGCTTCGTCAAGGAGCTGGTCACCGCGAAGGGTTCGATCTACAGCGTCGGCCCGGCCAACTTTTTCCGCGTCAACAGCAACCCGCAAGACTGTGCCGAGTCGACGGCCCAGCTCTTCTTGGGAGTGCGGCTTGGGTGCGCCAAGTGTCATCATCATCCGTTCGAGAAGTACGGGCAGGACGATTACTATTCGTTCGCTTCGTTCTTCGCCCGCGTCGGCAGCAAGGGGAGCCAGGAGTTCGGACTGTTCGGCGGGGAGTCGGTGGTAATGGTCCGCGCGGGGGGCGAAGTGAGCAATCCGCGGACGGGGCGAGTGCTCAAGCCCAAACCGCTCGATGGGCCGGAGGCCGACGATCCTCTCGATCGGCGGGCCGCGCTGGCCCGCTGGCTGACGTCGTCCAAGAACGAGTATTTCGCAAAGTCTGTCGTCAACCGCTACACCGCGTACCTGCTGGGACGAGGACTGGTCGATCCGGTCGACGACCTACGTGCCACCAATCCGCCCAGCAATCGCGAATTAATGGACGCGCTGGCCAGGCATTTCGTCAAGAGCGGCTTTGACCTGAAACAACTGTTGCGCGTATTGATGACGTCGCGGGTGTATCAGCTCGATTCCCAACCCACGCCCGCGAACGAGGCTGACCGGCGCTTCTACAGCCACTTCAACGTCAAGAGGCTGTCGGCCGAAGCGCTCCTGGACGCCGTCGATGAGGCGACCGGCACGCCGACCAAGTTCACCAACCTGCCGCTGGGAACGCGAGCGATCGAGCTGCCCGACGCCGAGTATCAGAACTACTTCCTCAAGACGTTCGGCAAGCCGGTGCGCGCGAGCGTCTGCGAATGCGAGCGGTCGCCCGATGAAAGCCTGTCGCAGGCGTTGCACACGCTTAACGGCGACGTCGTCACGGGAAAAATCGGCGCCGCGGGCGGTCGGATTGCCCGGCTGTTAGCGTCAAAAACCAGCCCGGAAAAAACCGTCGAGGACATTTACCTCGCCACGCTGTCTCGTTATCCGACGCAGGCCGAACGCCAGAACGCCGACCGCTTTCTCAAAGAAAGTAAGAGCCCGCGGGAATGCTTTGAGGACCTGCAATGGGCCCTCATCAACTCCAAAGAGTTTTTGTTTGTGCACTGATCCGCCGGGATGCGCCGCGAAAGGTTCCGAATGATTCGACGCACGGCCCTCGCTGTAATCGCCATACTGCCGGTCGCCGGTCTCGCACTAGCCGACGGCACGTCGTATCCGATGGTAATGAGCTTGCGGCCGGTCGCGATTCAGGCGGGCACCACGGCCGAGATGTCTGTTCATTCTCGCTACTCGATGGAAGGCTCGTACCGCATTCTGGTCAGTGGCTCGGGAGTGACGGGCCAGGTCGCGAACGACTCGTCGCCAAAACCTGCGGCAGCCATGGCGCAAGCCACTCCATCCACGAAGGGATCGGCGACTGTTAAGAGCGTCTCGCTCGCGAAAAAACCGGGCGCGGCCGATAAGAGCGTCGCTGCCGCCTCCAAGCAGTCGACAACTGCAAACAAGACCGTTGACAAATCGACCGCGGCGCAGAAATCGCTGACGGTCCAGAAAGCGTCCACATCGAAAAAATCGGCCACAGCCCGTGCCACGCGCCGGCAACGCCGATCGGCCGTTGAGTCGCTGACCGTTCGTTTTCGCGCTGATGCCGATGCGATCCCCGGCGTTCGCGATTTTCGCGTCGCGTCGGCTCGCGGCGCGAGCACCGTGGGCCAGTTAGTCGTCGTGCAGGATCCGGTCGTGGCGGAAACCGACCGCGACAACAATTCGCTCGAAAAAGCGCAACCGATTCCCATTCCGTCGGCCGTCTGCGGAACCATCGATCGGGGTGAAGATCGCGACTACTACAAGTTCCATATCGAAGCCGGACGCTCGCTCGTGTTCCGCGTGCGGGGCATGCTGCTCGAGGACCGTATCCACGATCTGCAAAATCATCTCGACCCAATCCTGACGCTGCGCGGCCCTAACGGTGCGACCATCGCCGTGGCGGATAACGACATCGCGGGCGATCCCCTGCTCGTTCAACGTTTCGATCGAACGGGCGACTACACGCTCGAGATCCGCGACGTCCGCTACAAGGGGGATCGCGATTGGGTGTATTGCATCGAGATCAACGATCGGCCCTTCGTGCGCACGGTCTTTCCCTTGGGAGTCGCGGCCGGAAAGCCGGCGACGTTTACTCCCGTCGGCTATCAGCTCCCTTCAACCGGCCCCTTCCAATGGCTCGTGCCAGGCAATTGGACGCCCGGTCTGCACGAAATGCAGTTGCCGATCGGGCGCCAACGCACGAACCCGACCGCAGTCGTGGTGAGCGACGTGCCGCTGGTCAGTGAGGTCGCAGGGTCGCATGATACGGTGAAGACGGCCCAGTCCGTGACAGCGCCTGCCGGAATTAACGGCCGCCTGGTCAAAGAGGGCGAGAGCGACGTCTTCGCGTTTCAAGCCAAGCGCGGGCAGGCATTGAGCTTCGAGGTCTTTTCGCGTCGGGCCGGCTCGCCCCTCGATTCGGCGATTCGCATTCTCGACGCCCAGGGCCGAACGCTGCTCGAAGGGGACGACTCAGCGGAAGAGGGCCGCATGTCGGCCGACGCTGCGATCGAGGGCTGGAGCCCGCCGGCCGACGGCACCTACGCGATTGAAATTCGCGATCTCTTGCAGCGCGGCGGCCCCGAGTTCGTGTATTTCTTGAAGATCACCAGGGCCGAGCCGCGATTTGAACTCACGCTCGACACCGACAAAACCGAACTTTCGCCCGGCACGAGTGGTGTGATCTTCGTGAACACAGTTCGCAGGAATGGCTTCGACGGCGACATCTCGCTTACCGTGGACGGTCTGCGTGCGGGAGTCACCGCCTTCTGCGGCCGTATTCCGGCCGGCCAGCGCGACGGTTGCCTGATCCTCACCGCCGCCGCGAATGCAAAGCCCTCGATGGACAACATTCTGGTCCGCGGAAGGGCAACGCAGAAACGAGCCAACGGCACGACCGTCTCGCTCACCGCGGTCGCCTTGCCGATGGAGGAGATTTATCTTCCTGGCGGTGGGCGCGGCCACATGCCGGTCGAAGCCCACGCGGTCGCCGTCGGCGAGCCCGGCGATCTGAGATCGGTCAAGCTCAACACCAACTCGATCACGCTCAAGCCGAGCTCGACCGCGCGAGTCGACGTCGTGATCGAACGCGCGCCGGGATTCACTGAAAATGTGATGCTCGACCCCAAGTTCGATCACTTAAGCCGCATCTTCGGCGACACGCTTCCCCCTGGTGTCGACGTAGACGCCGCTGCGAGCAAGACGTTGCTGACCGGCACCGAGACGCGTGGCTATCTCACGTTCCGCGCCACGGCCAGCGCCAAGCCGGTCGAGAGGCGGCCGGTTTCGATCATGGCCAACGTCTCGATCAACTTCGTGATGAAGGCGACGTACAGCAGCCAGCCACTGTTTGTGACGACGCTACCGAAGTAGGGTGGGCCAAGGACGGCTTCCGGCCGCAGGCCCACCATTTTCTTCTGGCAAAAACCATTTCCCCCGCAAAGAGATGGTGGGCCTGCGCCCGCTGCGCGGACTGGTCCCACCCTACGTCAGAGCTTGCCCGCGCGGGGCTTGGGCTCGCACGATCGCATAGTTGCCCAGCGGCTCAATAGAGACCTGGTCGAACCACCGCGGCAATTGCTCCGTGTACCAGTCGGTGCGTTTGGTGACGAAAAGGGCAGCGCCTGAGGGTTTGAGCGCTCGGGCCGCGCAAGCGGCAAAAATCTCCGCGATGCGGAAATTCGAGTAGTAGGGCGGATTGGCCAGCGCGAGGTCAAACTCCGCGGCGGGGATCTCATCCGACGTTTGCGACTCAGCCGTGCTCAGTCGCACGTCGAGATTGGAAAGACCGTTGAGCGCGGCGCCCCGCTTGGTGCACTCGATGGCCCGCGCATTGGAATCAACAGCCAGCACGCGCACCCCGGGTGCGCGGAATGCCGCAGCGAGCGACACGACGCCCGACCCGCAGCCAAGCTCCAGGACTTGCTGACTCGGCTCGATGACGACCGCCCGCAGCAGGGCCCGCGCGCCGCCGTCGACCTGCCGGTGGCTGAAGACGCTCGGTCGGCTCAACGCTTGAATCAGCCGGCCCTCGTCGCGGAACGCGAGCCGGCACTCGAAATTCTTGCGCTTTTTCAGCGGCTCGGTCTTGATCGCCTTGAACAGACTTCCGCGTCCGACTGAGCGCCGGGTAACCTTGGGGAACAGTTTTCGCAGCTCGGCGTGCAGCCAGACATCGCTCGGATTGTCGGTCGCCGCGAGCATCGTTCCGCCCTCGCGCAGCCGCTCGTGCCCCGATTGAAGCCAGTCGCGGACCAACTCCGCTTCGCCTGAAGTCGAGACCGGAAAAACAACCGCATCGAAGGGCCCGTCGGGGAAGTCGGTCGCACACTCGAGTCGCAGGTTTAAGGGGGCGTCGGAGTGCTGCAGCCGAGCCTGCTCGAGCGCGTACAGATCGAGGAAAGAGCAGCAGACGTGCGAGGTGGCGTCGGCCCGTGCCGCGGCAGCGGCGAATTGCGCCCGCCCGATGGACGTGCACAGAATCCGGCCGGGTGTCACTTCGCCGAGCGCCTCGATCAGGATCTGCTCTGCCGGGCGAGGCGTCAGGGTGGAGCGCTGGGATTGGTCGGCGTCGACACTTGCCTCATGCGGCGGCGCGATCCCCTTTGCGGAACGCGATCTCGTGCGGCGCGGTTGCGTGCGACGGGGGCGCGACACGTCAGGCGACCCGGCAGAGGTAACACTTGAGATAGCCGCTTTCGAGGCAGTGCACCGAGATCGGATGATCGGGCGCTTGACCACGCGACTCGAGAATCTGAATCGGACGGCCCGTGCGCTGTGAGACCGCGGCAAGCATGGCGACGAAGTCATCGCGGCCGACCAACCCCGAGCAACTGCACGTGACGAGAATTCCCCCCGGCTTGAGCACGCGGAGGGCCAGCTCGTTCAGGCTGTGATAACCGCGAAGCGCTTTGGCGATGCCGGCCCGATGACGTGTCATCTTGGGTGGATCGAGAATCACGGTGTCGAAGGATTCGCCCGCCGCGGCCAGCCGCTCGAGCGCCTCAAAGGCGTCCGACTTTTCAAAGTGGATCGACGTCGAGACCCCGTTTAGCTCGGCATTCGCGCGAGCCAGCGCCAACGCGGTTTCCGACGCGTCCACCGCGTGAACGGCGCGGGCCCCGCCTTGCTTGAGCGCCGCGATGCCGAACGCTCCCGTGTAGCAGAAGAGGTCGAGCACCCGATGTCCGGGCATGTAGCGGGCCGCCGTCGTCCGGTTTTCGCGTTGATCGAGATAAAAGCCCGTCTTGTGGCCCTGCACGACATCCACGCCGAAACGCAACCCGTTCTCGACCACAAACAGCGGACGGGGCGGCTCCTCGCCCCGCGCGAGCCCGTCAGCAAGCTCGAGGTGCTCGCTTTCGCGCATCCCTTTTTCAGTCCGCAGCCAGATGCCTCGCGGCTTGAGGCGCGACTCGAGCAAGTCAAAAATCGCTTCGCGCCTCTGCCAGAGGCCCAGGGCCGTGAACTGCACCAAGAGCCAGTCGCCGTAACGGTCAACGACCAGTCCCGAGAGCCTGTCGGCTTCACTGAAGACCAGACGGCACGCGCTCTCGGCGTCGAAGGGGCCGTAAATCGATTGTCGCAGCGCAATCGCCGAATCGAGCCGAGCGGCCCACAGGTCGGCGTCGAGGGCCTCTCCTTCCGTCCACGAATAGAGCCGCACGCGGATTTGGCTGGCCGGATTGTAGAGCCCGGCGGCGATGAACTGTCCGTCAGACGCGTAGAGCGCCACTTCGCCGCCCGGGGCGGGTTCGCCTTCGACCCGTTCGATCGCACCGGCGAACACCCAAGGATGATGGCCGAAAAACGGAAGTGCTCGCCTTGGCTTGAGACGGACCTTCGGCGCCGACTTGGGTTCGAGAGTGATCGCGGACACAGGAGCAGTCTTTACGGAAAGTGTTTGCCGATTCGCGCGTCAATGCGCTTGAACGGGAGGCCGATACAGCTCGACCTCTGCCATGTACGCCAGCAGGCGGTCCCGCTCGTTCGTCAGATGGCGCACGCGCAAGAGCGATTTGACGCGCGTCTTCAGTTCGAGGTTGTTGACGGGCTTGGTCAAGAAATCGTCGCAGCCGGCCCGAACCGCTTTCTCGATATCCCCCTGCTCATTGAGGGCCGTCACCATCAGCACAGGAATATCCTTGGTCAGCGGAGTCGACTTCATCCACTGGCAGACTTCGTATCCGCTGAGCTTGGGCATCATGATATCGAGCAGGACGAGATCAGGCTGGAACTCTTCGACCCGCTTCATTGCCTGCTGCCCGTCGTACGCGACCGCCAGCTCGTACCCCTCGTCCGCCAAATATGCGTCGATCAGCTCGCAGTTTTGAACATTGTCGTCCGCGATCAAGATCTTCGAGGCGGGAGATTTGGATTCGTCGAATTTCATACGCGGGCGTCCCTGCTAAAGAGGCGGTTCGATGGGCGGACAATCACTTCACGACGACGGGACACGAGAAATCTGTCCTCGAAAGGGCGGAAAGCCAGCGACTCCTTCACGGCTCCGATTTCGCCTGGGCATTATAAGTCTTCGGCCATGGCGGTGGTATCCCGCGGCGGTGTGGCGGCGATCAGCCGCCGCAGCAAAAGCTCGTTGATACGGCCGCGGAACCGCACTTTTCCGTCGAACTCGACGACGGGCACGCAGGTCGAAAATCGCGCGACGAGCTCGGGATCGCTATCGATGTCGACTGTGACAATCTGCGGAAGATAGACGCTGTACCGCTCGAGGATCGCCCGGGCCACTTCACACAAATGGCAGCCGGCCCGCGTGTAGAGCACAAGCCGGGCGAAGCGAGGACCGGCAATCCCAAGCCCCCGCGCTGAAAACTCCCATTTGCGCCTCGCGTCAGCACGAGCTCTGGCTCTCTGGCCGCTGGCCCTCTCCGTTTCGTCGTCGCGAAGCAGATACCAGCCTCCCGCGACGGCAATCAAACCCCCGGCCACCCACAGTGACCGGTCGATATACCAGGATCGCGGCATCGAGAGGGGCAGCTCTCCGGGATCGATCAGCCGCAGTCCTAAGAGGCCGATTCCCAGAAACAACAAGAGCGAACCAACCACCGAGCGACCGCGCGAGGCCAGCGACTCGGCCTCTTCGGGGGCAGTCTCCTCTGGATTCGCCCCAGGCACGTCCACGCCTGAAAGACTCTGAGCGCCTGGCCTAATCAGGTCATGTTCCATCGAATGAATCGCGCTAGT
>DASZIA010000268.1:0-7192 GCA_035949535.1 Planctomycetaceae bacterium
CGGTATGATCCTGAAACAACGGAAATGACGCACGGCCACGGGCCGTCGATCGAAGGGAGGATGTTGGCAAGGAATCCCACCCAGGAGGGGAGCAAGGATGGCAGGCAAAAACGGAAGCATGAACGCGCCGAATACAAACGAGTGCTGGATCGGCTTCGACCTGGGCGGCACCAAGATGATGGCCCTGGTCTACGATGCCTCATTCCGCCCCATTGTTCGTAAACGCCGCAAAACCAAGGGGCATGAAGGGGCAGAAGCCGGCCTCGCCCGCATCGTCAACACGATCGACGAGGCGCTCGCCGAAGCCAACCTCGATCGCTCGGCCGTACGCGGGATCGGCCTGGGTAGCGCTGGACCGCTCGATCTCGACGAAGGGATCATTCTTGACGCCCCCAACCTGGGTTGGAAGGACGTCAAAATCAAGGCCGCCTTGGAGAAGGAGTTCGGCTGCCCGGCTGTGATTCTCAATGACGTCGACGCGGGCGTATACGGAGAATATCGTTTCGGGGCGGGTCGCTCTTCGCGCTGCCTCGTCGGCGTTTTTCCAGGTACGGGAATCGGAGGAGGCTGCGTCTACGACGGCAAGATCCTGCGCGGTCGCACCAATTCGTGCATGGAGATTGGACACATCCAAGTGATGCCCGACGGCCCGCTGTGTGGCTGCGGACTGCACGGTTGCCTGGAATCGGTCGCCAGCCGTCTGGCCATCGCCGGAGCGGCCGCCCAGGCCGCCTACCGGGGCTTGGCACCGCATCTTCTGGACATCGCCGGCACCGATCTCGACAACATCCGTAGCGGAGCGTTGGCCGAGTCCATCACTGCGGGTGATACTGTCATCGAAACCATCGTTCGGACAGCGGCTGGACACATCGGCACAGCGGTGGCCTCGGTTGTGCATTTGCTTGCTCCGGATTGCGTGGTGTTGGGCGGCGGTTTGGTTCAAGCCATGCCGCGATTGATTGTCAGCGAGGTTGCCGCCGCTGCGCGCAAAAAACTCCTCCCTTCTTTTGTCGATTCGTTTGCGGTTCTGCCCGCGGAACTGGGCGACGATTCGACCGCAATGGGGGCCGCAGCGTGGGTTCGAGAGGTCGGCTCCGAACCAGTCATGGCCAAGGTGTAGGGTGCGCTTTTGCCGCGAGATACAATTGAGTGTCATCAACAGCGAGTGATATCCAAGATGAGCGCGCCGCTTACGTCATGAGCACACTGCCTCGCGAAAGCACAAACCTTGGGACCACCGAGCCGATCCGCGTCGTCCGTCCGGCCGCAGTGATCGACATCGGCACCAGCTCGATCCGCATGGCAATCGCGGAGATCGACTCGGCTGGAGGCGTGCGCACGCTCGAGACCCTGTCGCAGGCGGTTAACCTCGGGAGGGACACATTCACCAAAGGCTCAATCGAAAAAGCCACGATCGAAAAATGCGTTGAGATCCTGAAGAGTTACCGGCAGCGACTGCGGGAATATCAGATCTCACGGGACGATCAAATCCGTGTCGTTGCCACGAGCGCCGTCCGCGAAGCGCTCAATCGCCTGGCCTTCATCGACCGGGTCTACATCGCTACCGGAATTCAGGTCGAGCCGATCGACGAGGCCGAGGTCAACCGGATCACCTATCTCGGCGTCGCCCCGTTTCTGAACGCGGAGCGTTCGCTTGCCGAAGCACATACGGTCGTCGTCGAAGTCGGCGGCGGCAGCACCGAGTTGCTGGTCGTGCGCAACGGCGACGTGATCTTTTCGCACACGTACCGATTGGGCTCTCTCAGGTTGCGCCAAACGCTGGAATCGTACGGAGCCCCGGCCGGCAAACTCCGTTCGATCATGCAGAACCAGATCGAGCGGACCGTCGAAGAAGTTGTGGCCCAACTCCCGGATGAAATGCCCCGCGCTCTGATCGCCCTCGGCGGCGACATGCGCTACGCGGCGTCGCAATTGCTGTCAACGTGGAACGCCGACCGGCTTGGCAAGTTGCGGCTCTCGCTTTTGGAAGGTTTCACCGACAAGGTTCTGAATATGTCGGTCGACAAGCTGGTCAAAACCCACCATCTGCCTTACCCAGAGGCGGAGACGCTGGGCCCGGCTTTGTTGGCGTATCTGACGCTGGCCCGCTCCGCCAAGCTCGACCATGTCTACGTGAGCAATGTGAACTTGCGCGACGGGCTGTTGCAGGAAATGGCCCACCGCGGGCAGTGGAACGAGGCGTTCGTCAATCAGATCATTCGCTCAGCCGTCGAGTTGGGGCGACGCTTCGACTTCGACGAAGCCCACTCCATGCAAGTGGCCCATCTCTGCCGCCAACTGTTCCGCGCTTTGCAGGACGATCATCACCTCGAGCCCAAGCACGAGGTCATCCTGTACATTGCGGCGGTGCTGCATGAGATTGGGCTGTTCATCGCGAGCGCCAGCCATCACAAGCACTCGCTCTACATCATCAATAACAGTGAGATCTTCGGTCTCAGCCGCAAAGACGTTCGGCTGGTGGGCCTTGTGGCCCGCTATCATCGCCGCGCTTCGCCCAAGCCGACGCATCCCGGATATGCGCTCTTGGATCGCGAAAGCCGCGTGATCGTCTCGAAACTCGCCGCGATCCTTCGCGTGGCTGACGCGCTTGAGCGTTCTCACAGCCAGAGGATTATTGAAATTCGCTGCAAACGCGAGCCAGGGCGCCTGGTCATTACTGTCCCCAAAGTCGATGATCTCTCGCTGGAGCAGTTGGCCCTCATGCAAAAAGGTTCGTTGTTTGAGGAAACCTTCGGCATGAAGGTGCTGTTGCGCAAGGGCCGCGGCTAGTCGGACGCACACCTCGCTCGTTTGGCAAACTACTTCGATTCTGCATCATGGCCGATACACCGTCTCGTTATCTCAACCGTGAGCTCAGTTGGCTGGAGTTCAACCAGGGAGTGCTCGATGAAGCGCGCGACCCTAGCGTCCCGCTGTTGGAACGCCTGAAATTCCTGGCGATCAGTGCGAGCAATCTCGACGAATTCTTCATGGTTCGTGTCGGCGGACTCAAGCTGGTCGAGCATCAGGAAACGCCCCCCGCCGACCCGGCCGGGATGACGGTCCGCGAGCAGCTCGACGCGATCGCTGCCCGCGTCCACGGCATGACGGGCGACCAATATCGCTGCTTTCTCGAAGAGCTCGAGCCACAGCTCGCGCAGGCCGGTGTCCGCCGACTGAGTGCGTCCGACTTGAATGACCGTCAGAAGCAGGTAGTCGACCAGTTTTTCAACGATGAGGTCGCTTCCGTCCTGACGCCCATGGCCGTGGATCAAGGGGTCGAATTCCCGCTTTTGCCGCATCAGATGCTGCATGTGGCCGTGAGGCTCTCACCGCGCGAGGGGGAGACAAAGTCGCGGTTTGCCATCATTCCGCTGGGGCGCTCGCTCGGCCGTTTCGTGACGCTGCCTTCCGACCGCGGCTATTGCTACATCCTGCTGGAGGACGTCGTTGCCGCCGAGGCAGAGCACTTCTTTTCCGGTGAGGGGGTCGTCCATTGCGCCCCCTTCCGCATCACGCGTAATGCCGACATCGCCGTTCGGGACGATCTCGTTCACGACTTGCTTTCCGAGATCGAGGAAGTCCTTGACGAGCGCAGGCTCGGCAGTTGCGTACGGCTGGAAATCGCCGCCCAAGCCGACGCCGAAAGCGTCGCCTTCCTTCGCCAGTCGCTCGGCGTCGACGAGGGCGAAATCTACGCGCTGCCCGGACCGCTCGATTTGGCGGGTTTCATGCGACTCTCCGACCTGCAGGGCTTCGACAATCTCAAGTACGAGCCCTGGCCGCCCCGCATCTCGCCCGACGTCGATCTCGGCGCGGGGATGTTCAATGTAATCGCCCGGCGGGACATTTTGCTGCTGCATCCGTACGACAGCTTCGAGCCGGTCGTGCGGCTATTGGAAGAGGCCGCCGAAGATCCCGACGTGTTGGCGATTAAGCAAACACTCTACCGCACCAGCCGCAACAGTCCGATCGTTGCGGCGCTCGAGCGGGCGGCCGAGCGCGGAAAATATGTCACAGCCGTGATCGAGCTACGAGCCCGCTTCGACGAGGCCCGCAACATCGAATGGGCCCGTAACCTGGAACGCGCCGGCGTGCAGGTCATTTACGGCGTCAAGGGTCTCAAGACGCACGCTAAAATCTGCATCATCGTCCGCCGCGAGCCGTACGGCATCGTGCGGTACGTGCACTTCGGCACCGGCAACTACAACGAGATCACCGCCCGCCTCTACAGCGACGTCAGCCTGATGACCGCGAACGAGGAATTCGGATCCGATGCGATCGCTTTCTTCAACGCGATTACCGGCTTCTCACAGCCGCAACGGTTCCGCAAGATCGACGCGGCACCGCTCGGCCTGCGCGAGCGACTCATCGAGATGATCGATGCCGAAACCGACCGGCAGAACCACGGGCAGAAGTCGCGGATCATCGCTAAGCTCAATTCGCTCGTCGATCCCGAGATCATCGAAGCCCTGTATCGCGCGTCGAATGCCGGCGTGGAAGTCAAGCTTAACATTCGCGGCGTTTGCTGCCTGCGGCCTGGCGTCCCGAAGCTCAGCGAGCGCATTTCGGTCGTGAGCATCATCGACCGCTTCCTGGAACACTCGCGGATTCTCTACTTTCACCACGGCGGCGATCGGCGCGTTTTCATCTCGAGCGCCGACTGGATGCCCCGCAATCTCGATCGCCGCGTCGAGCTGCTGGTTCCTGTTGAAGATCACGCGCTCAAGGAACGCTTGTTGCAAACGCTCAAGACGTACTTCAAGGACGACGTCAAGTGCCGCCGCCTGTTGCCGGACGGCCGCTTTAAACGGCTGGCCCCGAGCGCCAAGCGGCCGCCCCTTCGTGCTCAGGAAGTGTTGTATCGGCGCGTTTGCGACGCGGCCTTGATGGCCGAACAATCGCAGCGCACTGTGTTCGAGCCGCACCAGGCGCCCGAAAACTCCCACTGATGGCGGTCGAACTTCAGCGAGCGCTACCGAGCTCTGGAGCGGTGACTCGGCGTTCGTGGATTCCAAACTCAGCTGGTTCTCTGGACATGAAAACTCTGCTGCTACTGCGTCACGCCAAGGCCAGTCGCGACGATCCGGAACTCGACGACCGTGACCGGCCGCTCAAGCCGCGCGGTAAGGAAGACGCCAAACGCCTGGGCCGTCGACTGCGCGTGGCTGGCCTGGTTCCCACGCTCATCGTCAGTTCGACCGCCCTCCGCGCGCGTAAGACGGCGTCCAAAGTCGCCAAACAAATGAATTATGCGCGTGCCATCGAGCTTAACCCCCGTCTCTACCTGTCCAATCCGAACGACCACCTCGAGGTCGTACGATCCGTGCGCGACACGGAAGACCGCGTGATGATCGTCGGTCACAACCCCGGACTCTCTCAATTCCTCAACGAACTCGCTGATACCGAAGCCGAGTTGGCCACGTGTGATCTTGCACAGATCGAGCTTCCGTTCAATCACTGGACCGAGCTCGAGAAATCTGCTTGTGCAAAGCTCATTCAGGTTTGGCACGCGGGGGACGGGGACTGATCGGGCCTCTTTCAGGCGGCAGCCCGCACCTGATTCGAACAGTCTATTTCAGCTCCTTCTTCCGCCGCGCCTGCTCTTCAGGGGAATCAGCCGGGGTCGCGTGGACTCTGCGGCACCGAACTTCGATCTTGGCCAGGGGAACCCGATTGAGGTAGGTGAACCAAAAGTGACGACTGACGACCTTCGCCACCCAGCCGTTCGGAGTGGTGATTTCATCTCCCACAGAGGGAATGGGGATCGGAGTCTCAGACTCGATTGTGTCGACCGATTCCCAGGTCTTTTCTGTCTTCTCGGCCACGATTTCGAGGACGTATTGCATGGCGTTTTCCCTCTGCACATCGGTGCCGTGCAAGCCTGCCACTCGATTACCAAGTCCGTCGTCCGATTGCCAGCCGGATGCGCCCCCCCCGAATAGCCGGTGTCCGTCCGCGTCCTCGCGGTTGATTCGAGCTTCGGCCGCTAAACGCAAGCGTTCTGCAGCATCTGCATAAATTCTTCTCAAGTGGGCAGCCGTCTACGCCGCTGTCAGCAGTCCGCCATTTTTTTCGCTTCCGGACGATCGGATGGCGGCGTTCGGCGCCCCCGATGCACCGTCCCCACGCGCTCACCTCAGGGATTCCCCGATGGCCCTGTAGTGAGATTCCGTACATTGGTTTCAGGGATCTCCCTATTTGCTTAATTTTTGATGAAGGCGTAGTGTCGCACGTGAAGTGTAAATCTGCACTCCAGTGTAAACCCCCTATCTTTCGTGCCTTAAACGTTTCGGTGTCGTAGTTCTTTTTGTTTTCGCCGTTCCAGTTCTAAGGAGTACCGAGGATGACACGACTTGCGTCTGAGCGCCACAGGCGCTCTGGTTTCACGCTGATTGAGTTACTGGTGGTGATCGCAATCATTGCGACCCTCATCGCCCTGCTGCTTCCGGCCGTGCAAGCCGCGCGGGAGGCCGCTCGCCGCAGCCAGTGCCGCAACAACCTGAAGCAGTTCGGCATTGCCATGCACAACTATCACGACGTCGCCCGGATGTTCCCGATGGGAGCGTCGGTGTACGGCAACAACGTGGTGGGGGCTCCCGGTGTTGTCGCCTATGACCACACGATGGCCGACGCATTCCTCCTGATGACGCCCTACGACGAGCAGACCGCCTTTGCCCACGCCTACCAGTGGAACCGCGCGGTCGACAGCCAAACGGTCACGGCTTCCACGAACGGGGTTGGCCTGACCCCAACCGCGATTCAAGCGGCCTCGGCCAGCGGGCTGTACCGCTGCCCGTCCGACACCTTCGGCGATACTTTCCCGGGCGGAGGTGCGAATGGGTTCTTTGATGTCCCGATCAACTACATCCTGTGCCACGGCGTCAATGACCAATATTGCTGGAAGACCGCAGCCATTCCGTCGAGGGAACTCGGCGTGTATAACATCAACGCGAACACGCGCATTCGGGACATCACCGACGGCACGAGCAGCACGTTCGCCATCGGCGAAGGTGCGATGGCTCCGCTGATCCGGACCCCGAAATTCACCGGTTGTCGTGGCCGTTACTGCATCATTCCGGCCTCCTTCCCCAATCCGATTCCTCCTCCGATCCTGGCGATCGGCGTCCCTGCGAGCGACGCGGGTGCGGCCCAGCCGCCGTGGCTCCAGTTCCTCGTCAACGCCTCCACG
>DASZIA010000269.1:0-14637 GCA_035949535.1 Planctomycetaceae bacterium
ACCCACGGCGTCGCCGCCTTCTGCAACGCGGACGACCTGGGCAACATGGTGCTCGAAAGTTTTGTGGGCGGCCGCAAGCGACGCCGGGCAATGTGATGGCCCATGACCGATCCGAAGTCGAATCGGCTTTGGCCGCTGCAATTGACGCCGACTCGGCTCTTGGCATTGCGTGGTGGCCGGGCTGCGAGATGGCACCGATTGCCTTCCGCCGATGGTCCAGTTTTGCGCGTCGCCATAAGCAGAAGCAGCCGACATTCGAAGACCGAGTTCACGACTTGGAAAAAGGGCTGCGCTCTCATTACGAGCCCGACATCCCCTATTCGCCACCGGGGGAATGGCTGCGCCTGGCGCGTTTGTTAGCGCCAATATTAGCCGGGCAGAACACTGACCCGATGAACATTCTGAACCGCGACGGCGAGATCATTTTGCGGTTGGATGAAAAGAAGTACCGAGGGCACAGCGTCGATTTCTCGCGCATGGATTTGAGGGGCGCTGTTTTTGATGGGCTGATTCTGGAGGGTGCTTATTTCGCACAAGCGGCGCTTTACAACGCCAGCTTTGTCAAATGCGATCTCTACTGGGCAGATTTCTTTGGGGCTGTGGCCGTGAAAGCCGATTTTCGGGGCGCAGAATTGCGTGGTGCAAATCTCGAGGATGCCAATCTCCAGCAGCCTTGCTTTGATGAAGCGGATTTAGGCCGTGATGCGCTCAACGGGAGCACAGAGTTGGGCGGTGCGGATTTGACAGGTGCTAGCGTTCATCGAGCAAAATTTGACGGAGCTGTCTACGATTCGCGAACGAAGTTTCCAACAGGCTTTGACCCGAAACAGCACGGGATGAAGCTGATTACGGGTCAGCCGTAAGCGCGATCCCTCACGCGGGTGGCCCAGACACTCGCACAGCGACGTGTCCGGGTCGCGCAGCGACAAGAGGCCGTTCACTAGAGCCACGGTTTACGAGAGGCCTCTTGTGCCTGCGGCACAGGGACAACCGGCGACCGATTGTCCCTGCCACCCAGCGAGTTCAGGGGTCAGGTTTTACCTCCTCGATAGTGCTCCACTCGTCGCGCTTAATGCCGAAGTTGTCCCCCACCCGTAGCGCGCTCTCGAGGGTCTCGTGCCAACTATCAGCGAAACACACAAGGGCAGCATCGAGATAAAAGACAAAGAACCCTCCGTCTTCTCCGGAGATTTCGAGCCAATCCGGCTCAGCCAGTTTAGTCACGGGGACAGGAAGCCCATCGACGATCGTCGCAATGTAGTTATTCGACGGACTCAGAACCTCTTTGACTTTGGCTCGCAGTCTCACTTCGTCGCCCATGCCGTCATTCTACCGACGACGAATAAAAAAAATGCCGGAGCGGAGTCTTTCGGCCCATGCTCGTCTTGACCGACCAATCAAGCGCGTTATAATTATGGCATTGTCATATTTAAACACGCTCAGCCCGAGCCCGACCCGCGATCTTCATCCCAACGCTCTGGCCGGCTCGATTCGGGTCGTCAGCACGCATTTGCCCGGTATTTGACGTCGATCGGGCTCGATCCTGAAATCGCCGCCGCCATCGACCTCGCGGAGTTTTGTCAGGCTCGGGACGAGGCTTGGGAGGAAGTCATCCGCCAGATTCGCGGCCACGCACCCGATCCCGACGCCAACTGTCATGTTCGGGGGATCATCGCTCGCCTGGGTCGGCTGGCGCAGCATCAGCCCGCGCGAGGCCACGAGCTCGACGACATCCGCGATGACCTCGACCTGGCCGACGGACCCGATGCAGAGCGGTTCCCGTTTTTCACAGCCGCCCAACTCAACTCGGGCCAGTTCGAGACCCGCTACCTGATCAAGGACGTTCTGGCGGCCGGCCAGCCGGGCGGCATCTTCGGCGCGTTCAAGACCCTCAAAACGTCCCTCACGGCCGACCTGTTGATTTCGCTGGCGAGCGGCACGCCGTTCCTCGCACAATTCCCCGTCGCCAAGCCGGGCCGCACGCTGTTCCTCTCGGGCGAGTCGGGTCTCTCTGCCCTGCAATCGATCGCCCGTCGCGTCTGCACGTCTCGCGGTCTGTCGCTCGCCGCGCTTACGAATTTCGAGCTGTCGCCGAAGCTGCCTCGCCTCGACAATGCCGACGACGTGCGGGCGCTAAGGCGGATTATTCGCGACAAGCGGCCGGTCTGCGTCGCCATCGACCCGGCCTATCTGGCCATCCGCGGCGACGATGCCCGCAACCTGTTCGCGATGGGCTCGCTCTTGCGGCCGCTGGCGGAAATCGGCGACGCGACCGGTTGCACGATCCTCGTCGTCCACCACTGCAAGCGCTCGCAAAACACCGTCCGCAGCCCGGCCACGCTCGACGACATCGCCTGGAGCGGCTTCGCCGAGTTCGCCGCCCAATGGCTCTTGCTCTCCCGCCGGCGGCCCTACGACGCGGAGCGGGGACGCCACGAACTGTGGCTCACCGCCGGTGGCCGCGCCGGCCACCACGGCTTGTGGGCCCTCGATACAAGCGAAGGAGTCGCCAGCGGCTTCGAGCGCCGCAAATGGAAGACCGCCATTCGCCCGGTGTCGGTCGCCGAGGCCCAATCCGACGAGGAACGCCTCGAAGCGACCGAGGAGCGGCGCACCCGCCGGGAGACGGTGACGCTTGAACGGCACCGGCGGCGGGCGCTCGAGGTGCTGGCCAAAAGTCCTAACGGAGAGACGGCTCGGCGGTTGCGCCGGGCTCTCTGTCTCAATCCACAGGTCATGACCCAGGTACTCGAATCGCTCGTCGACGATGAGCAGGTGACCGCCTCAAAGATCGAGAGACATGACCGGACGGAAGTTGCCTATCGACTGCGGAGCAATTCAGTTGAATCGCCCGGATCTCACTAAAGACGGTGGACCAAAGTTGGTCCGGCGGACCAGAGCTTTTTGGTCCGCCGGACCGGACCAATTTTTCTTAATAGGGGACGGAGAGTTGGTCCACCGCGCCACTGGGAGGGTTTTCATGAACCCCGAAGGGGTGTCGGTCTGCTGGCCACGGGCGCGAGCCAGTGGGAACCGAGTGCTCGCGTCATTCAGAAGCCCCCGACCGGGGGCGACAGACCGTAGCGCTGCTACGAGCGAGTCTGTCGCCCCCATTCGGGGGCTAATAGAGATATTTCGTTCGACTCTAACCACTGGCTCACGCCAGTGGCCAAAGGACCTTCACCCCTTCGGGGCCCTTCGGGGTGGAATGTCCGGACGCAAAGACTCCGGGGCTTCCGCTAAGCGGAGCGCCCCGGCCACCCATCCGCTCTCGCCCCAATCACATCGGATACCTTGTCATCTCCGAGCAACGGAATTCAACACACCATCACGCCCGCTACTCCGACTACCACAGGAACGCACGTTTGCACTTACCGTTCCTCCGACAGAGGCCGCGGGCACGCTGTCCGCTAACTCCTGCTCAGATCACCATTCCCCCATCAATCACCAGCGCCGCACCAGTCGTGAACGAACTCGCGTCGGAGGCGAAGTAGATCGCGGCCCCAACAATTTCTTCCGTCTCGCCGATGCGGCCGAGGGATTTGTTTTTGACGAACTCCTTGAGGCGGCCTTCGTCTTTCCAGAGGGCTTCGGCCAGGTGCGTGCGGATCACGCCGGGGCAGATGCAGTTGACGCGGATCTTTTGGCGGCCCAATTCGCGGGCCATGACTTTCGTCAACATGATCAGGCCGGCCTTTGAGACTGAGTAAATGCCTTGATAGACGGCGGCCTGCAGACCGGCGACCGAGGCGATGTTGAGGATCGAGCCGCCGCCGGTCTGCACCATCTTCTTGGCAACCATCCGGGAGAGCACGTAGGGGGCTTTGAGATTCACGTCCATCGTTTTGTCCCAGGCGCGATCTTCGGACTCGAGGATCGGGCCGAAGTACGGGTTGGTGCCGGCGTTGTTGACCAGCACGTTCACCGGGCCGAATTTCTTTTCGGCTTCGCCGAGCAGTTTTTCGAGGTCTTCGTTCTTGCCGACGTGAGCCACGACGCCGAGGACCTTGTCTTTCACGGGGCCGAGTTCGGCCAGGGCCGCGTCGACAGTTTCTTGCTTGCGGCCGCAGAGCGTGACGTTGGCGCCGGCCTCGGCGAATCCGCGAACGATCGCCAGCCCGATTCCGCGCGTGGCACCGGTCACGATGGTGTTCTTGCCAGAGAGGTCAAAACGGTTGCTCATGGCGTGTGATTCCTGGAGAATGGGGAACTTCGCAACAGTTTCGCGAAGCGCGAAAATCGATGGGCGTTCGCCGCCAGAAGTCTGTTCAACGATTCCGACGCAAAGGGAGGGCGAGGCTCCCGCCGAGCCGTTCTTCACCGCGAGAATCCAAGAGACGGCTCAGCAGGAGCTTCGCCCTCCCGTGAGCAAATCGATCGAGTCTCGATCGACCCATTTATACAGACTCTAACCCCGATTGACAAAAAAGGGTCCGCACCATGAGTGACTTGGTAACGCTTTCCAAGGACGGTGATGTCGCGGTCGTGACGATCAACAATCCGCCGGTCAACGCGCTCAGCCCCGGCGTGCCCGAGGGGGTCATCGCGCACGTGCAGGCTGCGGCAGCCGATCCGTCGGTGAAGGCCATCGTGCTGATTGGCGGCGGCAAGACCTTCGTCGCGGGGGCCGACATCAAGGAGTTCGCCAAGATCAGGTCGGGGGCCAAGGAGCGGGGCCCCGGTCTGCATCCGATGCTGACCGTCGTCGAAAGCTGCGCGAAGCCAGTGGTCTGCGCGATTCACGGCACGGCGTTCGGCGGCGGCCTTGAGCTGGCACAGGCTTGTCACTACCGCGTCGCCGTTCCGAACTCGCAGGTCGGTCAGCCGGAAGTGAAGCTCGGACTGATCCCGGGCGGTGCGGGGACCCAGCACCTGCCGCGCTTGGCGGGCGTGGTCCGCGCGGCCGAGCTGTGCGCGATCGGCAATCCGATTCCGGCGAAGCAGGCCCACGAATGGGGCATCGTCGACGAACTCATCGAAGGCGATCTGTTGGCCGGCGCGGTGAAATACGCCCGCAGCCAGGCCGGCAAGCCGCCGCGGAAAACGCGGGACATCCAAGATCGCTTCGGCGATCCGTCGGCGATCGCGACGGGCATCGCCGAACTCAAGAAGCAGGTCGCCAAGACCTGGCGCGGTATGCAGGCGCCGTATCGGGCGATCGAGGCGGTCGAAGCGGCCGCCAAGCTCCCGTTCGAAGAAGGTGTGAAAAAAGAGGCGGAGTTGTTCCGCGAGTGCCTGTTCTCCAACGAGTCGAAATCGCTGATTCACGTCTTCTTCGGCGAACGGACGGTCGCGAAAATCCCCGACCTGCCGAACGATATAAAGCCGATCGACGTGAAGAGTGCGGCCGTAATCGGCGCCGGCACGATGGGGGGCGGCATCACGATGACGTACGTGAACGCCGGCATTCCTGTCGTCCTGAAAGAGGTCGGTCAAGCCGAGCTTGATCGCGGCCTGGAGACGATCAAACGCAATTACGCAGTCTCGGTGCAGCGAGGCAAGATGACGCAGGCTCAGGTCGACCAAAAATTGGCGATGATCAAGCCGACGCTCAATTACCAAGACATCCAGGACGCGGACATCGTCGTCGAAGCCGTGTTCGAGAATATGGAGCTGAAGAAGAAAGTCTTCGGCGAAATCGACAAGGTGGCCAAACCGGGCGCGGTGCTCGCCTCAAACACCTCCACGCTCGACGTGGATCAGATCGCAGGTTCGACGAAACGGCCGCAAATGGTCGTGGGCAATCACTTCTTTAGCCCCGCCAACGTGATGAAGCTGCTCGAGATCGTCCGGGGCAAGCAATCGTCGAAGGAGGTGCTTGCAACCTCGATGGCGCTCGCCAAGAAGCTCGGCAAGGTCGGCGTGCTCGTCGGCAACTGTTGGGGCTTCGTCGGCAACCGGATGTTCGGTCCCTACATGCGCGAGGCCGCCTTCCTCGTCGAGGAGGGGGCGAAGGTGCAGGACGTCGATGCGGCGCTCTACGAGTTCGGCATGGCGATGGGCCCGCTCGCAGTTGGCGATCTCGCTGGCCTGGACGTCGGTTACAAAGTCCGCAAAGAGGCCGAGCACAAGGTGCCCGCAGGCATGCGTCCTCATCTGGCGGACAATCGGCTCGTCGAGGCCGGACGCCACGGCCAGAAGACCGGTGCCGGTTGGTACAAGTACGAGAAAGGGAACCGCACGCCGATGCCCGATCCCGAAGCGGAGAAGATCATTGCCGCTGCCGTCAAGGAAGCAAACATCCCGCAACGAAAGATCGGCAAGGAGGAGATCATCGAGCGGACGATCTACGGACTGATCAACGAGGGGGCCCAGATCCTCGATGAGGGGCACGCCCTGCGATCGGTCGATATCGACATCGTCTATATCTACGGGTACGGCTTTCCGGCGTTTCGCGGCGGACCGATGTTCTACGCCGACACGATCGGCCTCAAGAAGGTCTACGACCGCGTCTGCCAATTCGAGAAGGAGCACGGCTTCTGGTGGAAGCCGTCGCCCTTGCTCAAGCGTTTGGCCGAATCGAATCAGACGTTCGCCGACTTCGATCGCCAAAAGTGGGAAGGGGGCGCCTAGCCCGGTTGTTATTCGCGTAGGGTGGGACAAGGACGCCGAAGGCGGCCGCTGGCCCACCAATTGCGCGCTGAGATGGTGGGCCGTCGGCCCGACGCGGGCCTAGTCCCACCCTACGAAGCGGAAACGCTCGTCACCAGTTCGAACGGCAGCGAGCCCTCCCACCGCCAGACGAGGCGGGTCGTGGGGATCTCGACGCCGAACTGCGGGTGCCAAGGTCGCGTTTCGAGGCCCAGCCGCAGATCAGCCGGGCCCTGCAATCGCACACACAGAGATTTGCCTTCGAGCTGAAGCTGCCAACCCGATTCGGCCGGTGTCGCAGTCCAACCGGGCGCGAGCAGCCAACCTCCTTGAAGCTTGCGGAAGCCGCGGCCTTCGACGTGATCCGTGATCGAGAGTGTTTCGTCGTCCGTCAGCCGGACATGTCGGCGATGAATCACTCCCAGTCGCGCATAGCCGTCGTGCGCTGCCGACGCATCGAAGGTCGTGTCGTCGGTGTGAACGCGGACGTCGATCGGTCGGGCACGGCGCCCGACGCGGAAGATGTGCCAGACTTCGTTGGAATCAGTCCCATCGACGCAGACGGTGTTGTGCGCGGCCGTCGACCGATCGTAGGCCCGCCGTTCGTCGCGGTCGTACGAATGGGTACCGGGGTCGACGAACAGGCGCTCTCCATCGTGGGAGCATTCAAGGGTGAGATTGTCCGCGTGGCCGTGTCCGGGTTGATAGTCGGGGCCGATTGGCCCGACGTCGAAAAAGAGAGTCCAACTCGGACCGTGCCAGACCGCGAGACCCGTGTCGGCAAAGTGCCTCCCGCCGCGCCTTTCGATCGGACCGTTCGTAGGGCCCGCGTCCAGATGAGACGGCTCATCGTCGAGCGCGGCGTCGTTGAAGAGTGCCAGCCCGCCGTCCGGATGTCGCATCCACGTCGCGAATTCGTTCATGCGGGCAACAACCGCTTGCAAGCGTTCTCGAGCGGCCGCGTCGTCGATTAATCGCGAGAGCAGATCGAAGTCGTCCATCACGTGCTTGTGGTACATCGGGCTCCGCTCGAAGTGTCCTCCGTCCGCAAGGACCTGTTCGGTCGCCTGATCGAGCGCAAGTGCAGTGGCTTGCTCGAGCCATCGCTTGGCGTCGGGCCCATCCAAGAAACGGCCGGCCCACGCCAGGCCGACCGCATCGCGCACGAGATGATTGCCCCGCAGGTCCCATTCGATGTTGTTTGCGAGGTGATCGGCCTGACTCCAAAAGCTCGAGAGGAAGCGTTGGCGAAACTGCGGATTCGCCGACCACCAGGCCGAACCGAGTCGCACCGCCGATCGCGCCCACCAGCCGAGGCGCGTTCCGATCGCGTAGGAATTCCATGCCAGCTGCCGAGCACCAGAGTGAGAGAGGTCGCAGCGATCGATCCAGTCAGCGACATATTCGCGATAGAGTTCGGCCGCCTCGGTCGCGCACGGGCCGCTCCCCGCCGCAATTGCCGCGAGTTCCCACACCCAGTGGTGATAGTGCAGCGTCACCGTCCAAAGCCGGCCGTGATCGCGGGGACCGAGCAGCCAATCCGGCGGCCGGCCGAGCGTCCGTTCTTCGTGGAGGTGGCGAATGATTCCCTGAGCCAGACGGTTGACGATCGTTTGGTCGTCTGCGAGCGCCACGTCGCTCGCCACTGCGGGAAGGTCCTGCTCGCAGAGCCGAGTTATTGACTCGCCCACAAAGCCCGCCGCCGGAGCCGGCGTCGACTCGCGAAGCGACTGAAAAGGATCGCGGCGACGCAGGGCATAGCGGCCGCGCCAATAAATTTGCGAAGGACGCAGATGAGCGACGGTCCGCGCCAGCCGCGGCAGATCTTTCAGGGACATCGGATTTCGCATCGTCCCTGCCGGCGATCCATCAAGACTCCGCCTTGGCGTAGACGACTCCCGTGTCGACGCGGCTGAAGCCGCACGATTCGAGTAGTTTGACGACCGGTGTGTTCGATTCGAGCGCGTGCGCTTCAGCGAGGGTCACCAATTCGTCCTTCAGGCGGCGACAAGTTTCCACGAGCAAGGCCTGAGCGTAACCTTTGCGCAGCTCCGTCGTCACAGTGCGCAACTCGTTCAGGCCGACGGCTCGTCTCTGCCACGCCGTCAGGTAGAGATCCAGGCCCACCACGGTCAGCTCGGCCACTTCGGCGGGGTTCTCTTTGGAGTGGAGGCTGAATTGTACGGTGTCGAGCCGGCCGTAGCGGGTCTCCCACCACCAACTGACGTTGAGCGGTTCGGGTGAAACGGTCAGCTCCATCTTGCGGCGAACGTTGACGAAACGAAAATTCATCGGACTACGCTGCGTCGTCAGGTCACATTGATAGACGCCGTGCCGCTCAACCGGCTGGTAGCCCATCGCTGTGAAAAACGGTGCGGCGTCCGGATCAGATTCCATGAAGCCAGACGGCCGGCTTCCGCCATAAAGCCCGAAGAAGAACGGATCGAGCGGCGCGCTCGGCCCACCCTGCAGTTTTTTGGCTCCTCGCTCGCGCAGGTAAGCCTCGGCCCGCCGCACGAGCTCGCGACCGATTCCCTGCCGGCGATAGTTCGGATGCACCATCACCGCACAGATCACGCCCGCTTCGTACGACAGAGCCGTCTCGTCGGCGTTGGGCCCGAAACCGGCGTGCGTGAAGCCGATAACTTCGTCTCCCTCGCAAGCCAGGATCACCCCCTTGCGATCAAAATACGGCTGCGCGAAGTTGAGCGTTTCGAACGCGTCGACGCCGATACCGGTTGCAGCGCCGCGGCCGAGCGGGGTGCCGTTCCACAGGGCGGCGAGTCGCGCCGGATCGCGATTGGCGAACGTCCGATACTCGATCACTCAACACCAACTGGTCAATGCGGGGACTTGTCGGGCCCGCTGTTCTGAAGCGATGTCGTCTCGGCCGCAATCTAAGTAGTAATAAATTGCCGGCCGTCGCTAGCGGCGGCTGACCCGCCGAACGGCTTCGCAGACCGCTGTCGCGGTCAACCCATAATGTTCCAGCAGACCCTCGGGGTCACCGCTCTCCGCGTAGCGATCGCCCAGATTCACATAGGCCATGGGCACCGGAAGTGTTTGCCCGATCACCATCGCCACGGCTGACCCCAAACCGCCCGCGGCCAGATGCTCCTCGGCCACGACGATCGCTCCCGTTTCGCGAGCCGCCTTGATGATGGCTTCTTCGTCGAGGGGCTTGGCAGTGTGCATGTCGATCACACGAGCCGACACACCCTCTGCCGCCAGATCGTGCGCCGCATCGAGGGCCATGGCCACCATCAGGCCGTTTGCGATGATCGTCACATCCGAGCCGTCCCGCACGGTGATCGCCTTGCCGATCTCGAAGTCGCAGCCGTCGGGGTAGACCACGGGGACTTTCGGACGACCCAGCCGCAGATAGGTGGGCCCTTCATACGACAGCATGGCAGCAGTCGCTTTTTTTGCTGAAGGCGCATCGCAGGGAACGATGACCACCATGCCGGGAAATGACCGCGCCAGCGCGACGTCTTCGATTCCCATTTGCGAGGGGCCGTCTTCGCCGATCGAAATGCCCGCGTGCGTGCCAACGAGTTTCACATTGAGCGCGGGAAATGCGACCGACATCCGGATCTGATCGTAGGCATTGTTCAAGAGGAAGCAGGCGAAGCTGGCGACGACCGGAATCTTGCCGCAGGCCGCCAATCCGCCAGCGGTGCTGACCATGTTGCTTTCCGCAATGCCGACGTTGAAGCCGCGCTCCGGAAAGGCCTGGGCGAAGACCTCGGTGCGAGTCGAGTTGCCGACGTCGCCGTCGACGGTGACAACCTGCGGATGGGAGCTGCCAAGCTCCTTGAGCGCGTCGCCGAATGCGTCGCGCGTCGCCTGCCCCAACTTCAGTCCGCTTTTTTCTCCGATCTTCATCGGTCCGTTCCGTCTCTGATTTCGCGAACGCCCGCTATTTGTGGGTCAGTTGCGGTCGATCAGTTGAAGCGCTTTTTCCGCCAGCTCTTTGGAGAGAGGTTTGCCGTGATAGTTCAGGTCGCCTTCCTGCTCCAATAAAGGCAGGATGCCGAAGCCTTTGCGGGTGTGGGAGACGATGGCGGTCGGCTGGTCTTTGACTTGCCGGGCTTTCGTCAGCCCATCGACCACGGCCTGCATGTCGTTTCCTTCGATCGTCTGAGTGCTCCAGCCAAAGGACGCAATCTTGTCGGCCAACGGCGTCATATCCATCACCTGGCTCGTCGGGCCGGTCTGCTGGAAGCCATTGCGATCGACGATCGCGGTGAGATTGGCAAGCTTGTACTTATGTCCCGCGGCTAACGCTTCCCAGACCTGGCCCTCCTCGATTTCGCCGTCGCCCATCATCACGTAGACGTGCGAATCGAGGCCATCCAAACGGCAGGCGAGCGCCTCGCCGACGCCAAACGACAGACCCTGGCCCAGTGAGCCGGTCGACGCTTCGATTCCCGGCAGCCGTCGCATGTTCGGGTGACCTTCGAGCCGGCCGCCGAGTTTGCGCAGCGTCATCAGCTCGTCGACCGGAAAGTAGCCCGCCTCGGCCATCGCCGCGTAGACCACGGGAACTGCGTGTCCTTTGCTCAGAATGAAACGGTCCCGATGCGGGTCGTGCGGCGCCTTGACGTCGTACCGCATGAATCCGCCGAAATACAGAGCCGCCACGACTTCGACCGCAGACAGACTGCTGGTTGGATGACCGCTGCCGGCGGCGGTCGTCATGCGGATGATGTCCTTCCGCAGGGTTTTGGCGATTTCCTTCAGCTCCGGCACGGATCGCTTCGGCGCTTGAACGGACACGGCTTACCCCACAACAGCGTCTTGGCGGCAACTATCGGCGCATCAGGGAGATAGAGCTCGGGACGCAGCAAACGCTGGACCACCCCGGCCGCAAGCCAATCCTCTGCCCGATCCCTCTCCGCGATGCTCCGTCGCCACTGAGCCAAAAGCGGCTTTATGCTACCGAGCAGGTTAGGTAGTGGCAAGCAGCCCTGCAGCCGGCTAAAATCGCGCAAATGGCTGTCTCTGCAACCCATTCCGACTCCGATCTGCTGGCCTATCTCGATGAGATGTTGCCCGCCGAACGCATGACCGTCATCGAGGGGGATCTGCGCCGGGACGAGGCGCTGCGATTGCGCGTGGCGGCTCTATCGCGCCGCCGCGACCAGGGGATCCACTCCGTGGGAGAGATTTGGCGGCGCCGGCGGCTCAGTTGTCCGACCCGCAAACAATTAGGCAGTTTTTTGCTGGGAACGCTCGAGCCCTCACTCGCGGAATACGTCGAATTTCATCTGCGATCGGTTGGCTGCCGGATCTGCGCCGCGAACCTCGACGATCTGGAACGCTCGACGCGGTCCGGCGCGGAATCGACCGACCGCCGCCGCCGGTTTTTTGAATCGTCGGCAGGCCATCTCCGCGGGCTGAGCTCGGGCCGCGCCTCTTAATTAGTCGACGGGTGAATTGGTCGACGGGCACTCCGCTAGCCTGGGGGGTCGTTGCGCGGCCTTCACTTCGCTCAGCTTGGAATGTATGGTTGATTGGGCCGTCCTTTTTGCGCTCCGCTCGAGCGATTTTTCGTCCCGTTTACGAGTCGTCAATTCACCGATGCACCCTTTCCGAATCCTGCTGTTGGGACGGTCCGCCCGTCCCTTAGGCCGTGCTGCCCTTCTGCGTCGCGGTGCCGTTAAGCTGCGATTGATCGTGGTCCTGCTGCTCTTGGGCGGCTTTGTGGCGGCGGCCGTTTACGCCACGATGCGCGTCGACACCGAGCCTATCCCGGCAATTCTGAAGAAAATGCAGGATGCCTTCGGGGAAGGCGAGAAGCTCGTCTCAACGGAGCCCAAGAAAGCGCTCGCCAAATTTGTGGAGACCGAGCGTTACGCGCAGCGCGTGTTGGCCAGAGAGCCTCAGTCGACTCAGGCCCTGCTGTTTTATGGACAAGCCCTGGTGCGACAGGAACGCCAGTTGGAGGCCCTCCCCTACTTTCTGAGGGCGCAGGACAGCGAATCCGACGCAGCAGCGTGGTGCCATCTGCAGGCCGGGCAGATTCTGTGCAACCAGCAGTCGAAATTCAGAGAGGGCGAAGAGCAATTCCGCCGCGCACTGGAATTGCAGCCGGGCGAAGCGAACGCAACGTGGCTGCTGGGCACCGTCTTGCGATTGGCAAACAGAAACTGGGAACTCATTCCCATCGAGATCGCGGAGATCGAGCAAAAGCAACGGCTCCACGTCCAAGGAATGGACGACCTGTCGCACAATCAACGGCTGGCGCCCGACGCCGACCAGGTCCTGAGGGCGCTCAAAGTCAGCCCCGACGATCCCGACGTGCTCTTGGGCCATGCCAGCTTGCTTCGCGCGCAGCTGAAATACGACGAAGCGGAAGCCGATCTGAGAAAGGTCATCGAGATAGCGCCGAAGATTGACGAGGCGCAAGTGAAGCTCGGCTGGGTGCTGTTCGAATCGGGCAACGACGCCAAATTCCTCGAATGGCAAACGAAAGCGAAGGGGACCGTCACCGATCACCCGTTGTATTGGACCTTATGCGCTGCCCGGGCCGATAAGGCTCATCAGAACGAGGTCGCAGCCCGCTGCTATTGGGAGGCCCTCAAACGCGATCCCAACCTGCCCGAGGCCAATTACCAGCTCGCGCTGCTGCTCACTGAGCTGAACCGCAAGACGGACGCCGCCCCATTCTTCGAGCGCGCGAAAAAGTTGGCCGACTTTGCCGACCTTGCCCGCCTCAACCATTTCCGGGCTTACGAGCTGGTGGGCAAGGGGGACTTGGAGCTGGCGAATCGGGCGATCAAGGCCGCCGGCGAACTTGGGAATCTGTGGGAGGCCTACGGCTGGACCCAAATGACCTACCAGATCGATCCCAACAACAAAGCTCTGGAACAGGACCTCCAACAGATCGAGCCGCAGCTGAAAGAGGTCGAGAAAAAGCGAACGCTGCCGAACTTCAACCCCGCCAACAAACTCGACCTGACGATGCTGCCGCTTCCGAAGTGGAACGTCGCTTCGGCAGTCTCAAATCCCAAGGTGCCTGCGAGCCGCGTTTCGTTCGAGGATCAGGCAGCCGCGGCCGGAATCCACTTTGAATACTTCGATGGTGGTGATCCCCAGGTCAAAGGGCTCAATAGGTTCCACGCCGTAAACGGAGGGGGTGCGGGGGTCGTGGATTTTGATCGCGACGGCTGGCCCGATCTGTATCTCACCCAAGGAAGCAAGGATCCCCAGGACCGCGATCAGAGCGAACATCTCGATCGCTTGTTCCGCAATCTCGGTGATGGGCACTTCGCCGATGTGACGTCGCAGACTCATCTCGTGGAAAACGCCTATAGCCAGGGCGTCGCCGTCGGCGATATCGACAACGACGGCTTTCCTGACATCTTCGTCGGCAACATCGGGTCCAATCGCTTGTTCCTCAATAACGGTGACGGGACGTTCAGCGATGCTTCGGAAGACTCCGGCGCTACCGAGTCGCAATGGACGAGCAGCTGCGTAATTGCCGACTTCAACGGCGACTCGCTGCCGGATATCTATGCTCTGGGTTACCTCGAAGGCGATGCCCTGACCCGAATCTGCCATGACAAGGAAAATCATAGCTATCCTTGCCTGACCTTCGGCTTCCCGACGGCACATCATCGACTCTGGTTGAACCAGGGGGACGGCCGCTTTGAAGACGCAACCGCGACGGCTCAGATCGACCATTTTTCCGATCGTGGGACGTCGGTGATTGCGGCCAATGTCGACGGCTCGCGCAAGCTTGACCTGCTCGTTGGCAATAGCGGGACTCAAAACTACTTCTTCAAAAACGACGTTGCGAAACATGGCGATCCGCCCAAATTTATTGAAGCCGGGCTCCCCTTGGGATTAGCTTTCGGAGCGGACGGGACGGGCCGCAAGTGCACGGGGCTCGCCGCAGGCGACTTCAACGGCGACGGCTTGCTCGACTTCCACGGGACCAACCTGATGAATGAGCCCGGCACGTTGTTCCTGCAACAAAAAGGCGGCTTCTTTCTCGATTCGTGCATAGAAGCCGGACTCTACGGACCGACTTACACAGCG
>DASZIA010000270.1:0-4032 GCA_035949535.1 Planctomycetaceae bacterium
CACCTGGTTCGCCAGTCGCCCGATTTTCGCTTGGGGCGGGATTCAGCCGTCGGTGTTAGTCAGGCAAGACGGAATCCTGGTGGCGTATCTACGCGACAACGGGGGGTCGGGCCACATCAAGGTGAGCGAATCGAAAGACGACGGGATGACGTGGGGGCCCGTGACTCTCTCCGAGCTCGCCAATCCGGGGGCTGGAATCGACAGCGTGCGGCTGGCCAACGGTCATTTTTGCCTTGTCTACAATGATGTGCCTCGGGGCCGCAATAGCCTTGCCGTTTCGATCTCGGAGGATGAAGGCCGGAGCTGGAAGTACACGCGGCACCTCGAAAGGCACGAGGCCGGCGCGTACCACTATCCGTGCGTCATTCAGGGGCACGACGGGACGGTCCACGTGATTTACAGCTACTTTCGCCCGAATGCACTCGGGCGCCGCGAAGGAAAGAGTATGAAGCACGCGTCTTTTGGCGAGCCTTGGATCCTTAGGGGCGATGGCGGGGGCGAACGGTGAGTCTGTTGTACCTGGTCCGCCATGGCCAAGCGTCGTTCTTCGAAGAGAATTACGATCGCCTTTCGCCGCTGGGCGAGACGCAAGCGCGCAGGCTGGGCGAGTTCTTTGCCGCGCGGCAGGTCCGGTTTGAGGCCGTGTATTCCGGTCCGGCCGAGAGACAAAAGCGCACGGCGGCAATTGTTGGCGAAACCATGGCGGCCGCTGGCAGATCCTGTCCCGCGCCGGCGATCCTGGATGGACTCAACGAGCATGGCGGCGACAAGCTGCTGAGGAAGCCGCACCTGCAGATGGTTTTAGAAAGGTACCCCGAACTTGGCGTGTTGGAGCGGGCATTTCGGGAGGCTCGCGAGCCGGAAGACGTGCAAAAGAGCTTTCAAAAACTGTTCGAGGCGGCCGTCCTGCTCTGGACTCGTGGTGAGATCAGCCCGCCAGGAATGGAGCTGTGGGACGAATTTCACAGCCGGGCGCGCCGGGCGTTCGAATCGATCATCTCGCATCCGGGACGAGCCAAGACAACACTGGCCGTGTCATCGGTGGGACCGATCTCAGTGGCGGTGCAGATGGCACTTGGCACGTCGATTCCCGTGAGCCTTGATCTCGGCTGGCGGCTGCGCAATGCCTCCGTAACGACGTTCCTCTACACGCCCGGGCGGTTCAACCTCGACAGTTTTAATTCACTGGCGCATCTGGCGGATCCCGACGAGATAACGTACCGTTGAGTGGAATTGTGTTGCGTCGGCCGCTCGGCACCCGATGACCTCTTGCGGGAGTTCCCATGGACTTTTCAATTCCGCAACCGCTGCAAGAAACCCTCAAGTCCGTCCGCAAGTTTTTGATGGAGGAAGTCTATCCTCTCGAGCGCGATCTGCTGTCGCGCCCCTTTCGCGAGTTGCTCCCGGCGCTCCACGCGAAGCGTGAGAAAGTTCGCGAGATGGGGCTGCTTACCCCGCAAGTCAGCAAAGAGCAGGGCGGTTCCGGACTCAAATTCATGGAGCACGCGCTCTTGTCCGAAGAGCTGGGGCGCACTCCGCTCGGGCATTTCGCCTTTAATTGCCAGGCGCCCGATGCCGGCAATATGGAAATCATTCAGGAGTTTGGCACTCCCGAGCAAAAGGAGACGTGGTTCAAACCGCTCGTCGCCGGCAAGATTCGCAGTTGTTTCTCGATGACAGAGCCTGGCTATCCCGGCTCGAATCCCGTTTGGATGAATACGACGGCTGTGGTCGAGGGCGATTCGTATGTGATCAACGGGCGCAAGTGGTTCACCTCATCGGCCGACGGCGCCCGGTTCGCGATCGCGATGGTGGTCACCGATCCCAAGGCCGACCCGCACGCCCGGGCCAGCCAGATTATCGTTCCCTGCGACACGCCTGGTTTCAAAATCGTGCGCAACATTTCGGTGATGGGGCACTCGGGAGAAGACTGGCCCAGTCACAGCGAAATTTCGTATGAAAACGTCCGCGTGCCGAAGAAGAACCTGCTGGGCCGACAAGGGGCCGGTTTCGAGATCGCGCAGGCGCGGCTAGGGCCGGGGCGGATTCATCATTGCATGCGTTGGATGGGAATCTGCGAGCGCTCGTTCGATATGTTGTGCGAGCGGGCGGCCCGCCGGGATTTGGCGCCGGGCGACAAGCTGGGCACTCGGCAGACGATTCAGAATTGGATCGCCGAGAGCCGAGCCGAGATCAACGCTGCACGCTTGATGGTTCTCAAGGCGGCATGGACGATCGATCGAGAAGGGACCAAGGCAGCGCGCGACGAGATCTCGCTGATCAAGTTCTTTGCCGCGGACGTGCTGATGAAGGTCATCGATCGGGCCTTGCAAGCGCACGGGGCGTTGGGCATGACGGACGATACGATCCTCGCCTATTACTACCGGCATGAGCGGGCGGCGCGGATCTACGACGGGCCCGACGAGGTCCACAAGAGCACGGTGTCGCGCCGCATCTTGCGCGGGTATGGCTTGTCGTAAGGCGAGCGTAGGATGTCAGCCCGACGGTTCTTGGATTAGATAACAAAACAAATTGAGTCAATAGAACCGGCCGGCTGACACCGGCCGCACGCCAAGATCGATGAGTGAGCCGCGCTCAAACTCATTTGCAGATTTGTCTGCGCCGGTGCGCTCGGGCGAAGAGCTCGACGCGGGCCGACTCGGTGCGTATCTGGCCGAGCAGTTGGGCAAGCGCGACGCGCGCCTGGAGATTGAGCAGTTTCCGCAAGGCTTTTCCAATCTCACCTACCTGGTGCGATTTGGAAAAGATGAATATGTGCTGCGGCGGCCTCCGTTTGGCAACACGGTCAAGTCCGCGCACGACATGGGACGGGAATTCAACGTCCTGTCCAAGTTGTCGAAGGTTTACGAGCTGGCTCCCAAGCCCATTGTGTACTGCACTAATGAGTCGGTGCTCGGCGCGCCGTTTTACATGATGGAGCGGCGTCGCGGGGTGATCTTGCGCCGCAAGCTTCCCAAGAACTTCCAGCCCGACCCGCAAACTTTCCGCCGCTTGGGGACCGCGTTCATCGACAACCTCGCACGCTTGCATGCGCTCGACTACCGGACCGCGGGGCTGGCCGATTTGGGAAAGCCCGAAGGATACGTCGAGCGGCAGGTGAATGGCTGGATTGGCCGGTACGAGAAGGCGAAGACCGACGATTGGCCGCAGATGGACGAAATCGCAAAATGGCTGATCGAAAATCGTCCGCCCGAGTCGGGTGCTGCGCTCATTCACAACGACTACAAGTTCGATAACGTCGTGCTCGACGCCAACGACTTGACGAAGATTATCGGCGTGCTCGATTGGGAAATGTGCACGCTTGGCGACCCGCTGATGGACCTGGGCTGCACATTGGCCTATTGGATCCAGGCCGACGATCAGGAAGCACTTAAGTATTTTGTGCCCGGCCCAACCTTTTTGCCGGGGAATCTAACGCGCCAAGAGTTGCTCGAGCGCTATGCCGACACATCGGGACGCGACGTGGGACGGGTCCTCTTTTATTACTGCTACGGGCTCTACAAATTGGCCGTCATTATCCAGCAAATCTATGCGAGGTTCGCACGCGGGTTTACGCAGGACCCACGCTTTGCCGACATGAATCAACAAGTCGGCAGCCTGAGCCGATCCGCCGCCAGGGCAATTGCAATCGGCGGAGTTTCTTGACACAATTCACGGCGGGACCTTGACGCTGTAGGGCTGAACAGAGGACGTTTTTTGGCTTTTGTGTTCGGCGCTCTACACCGTTTGCGTTGTGTTTGCGATCCGATTACTAAATCGTGAGGGGTACGTTCCCGGCCGTTTCGCGGCGCGCTGCCGCTGGGACGAGTTCCGCGTTGAGCGAGGTGCTTGGGGCACCCAGCTTGCGGACGACCGGCACGTTCGCTTCGGGTGGAAAGGTGTGACTGGCCCATGAATCCGCAAATCCGCGAGTTGGAAGAGCACGCGACCGAGACCGCGACCTTCGTCGAAACCGCGCTCAAGCTGGGGGGTGCGAGCGAAGAAGAAGCGAAGAAGACCGGAGCGCTCGAC
>DASZIA010000271.1:0-4372 GCA_035949535.1 Planctomycetaceae bacterium
CGAGCCGGTGACCTTGGCCATGCGTTCTTCGTACTCCGACGGCAGCGGCTTGTCCGCGTGCGACTTGGAATACATGAACGACAGCAGCGTGAAGCGGTCGAAGGCGACCACATGCCAGGGCTCGAAATGCGTCAAGAGCCGGGGGTGCACGTTCGGATGCTTCTCCAAGTAGTAGTTGAGGCCGGCCGTGTACGCCTCGGCGATGGGCTTGAGTTCCGGACTCATTTTGTCGTAGTCGGCCTTTGAGCGGCTGGGGACTTCGTACAAATGAATCAAGATGTCCGAGCCCAGGCCCGACGGTCCGACGACTTCTGCGTAGCGCCCCAGGGCCTGAAGATAGGTGTCCTCGACCTGCCAGAAGAAGTCCTCCGCTTGGGCATAGGCCAGCCCGAAAGACGTGGCCGCATCGGCCGGACCGTAGATGTGAGGCACCCCCCATTCATCGCGTTGAATCGTCACTGACTTCGCGAGTTTTTCGGCGTCGGCGCTCGACAATTCCGATCCGGCCGGGAGCCGGTTGGGAGCGGTGATCGCCACCAAAGCAATGATGAGGGACCAGGCTCGAAAAGCGCGTGTCATGGTTCGTGCCTCATTTGGAATGCAGATTTTGACCGATTGACCGGGGGACGGAAGAACCCAAGCTCATCGTCGCTGTCGATGGCGCCCGGCGCTGCCGAAACGGCTCAAATGATCATTAGATCAGACGAAAAACCGAAGCGGATTGCAACCCGTGATCGCCCCCAGGAACTATCGCAGGCGAGCGCGGGCGCAAGCTGACGGTGCTTGCTTGGGTAACTCGAAGAGCCGGAAGAACCGGCGGGCTGACACCCGCCGCTCGCCGGGCGGGCTCTTCGCCGTGCGTTTAGAGATCGGCCGGATGGAACCGCTCGCCGGCGGCCCCCATGCGACGCAGCCGATCACAGGGCGCAAACCGCGGACAACTGGCTGCCAGCCGCTCGAGCGTTTGCACGATCTTGGGCAAGCCAACGCTATCCGCATAGCGCAACGGGCCGCCGCGGAAGGGGGCGAAACCCGTTCCGAACACCATCGCCAGGTCGACGTCGTCGGCCCGCTCGGCGATCCGCTCGTCGAGACAGCGGGCCGCTTCATTGATCAGCGGATAGACGAGCCGCTGAATGATCTCCTCGTGCGAGAGAATCATCTTTTTTGTGCCCGACCTGCGGGCCAGATCGTTGACGGCCGCCTGCACGGCCGGGTTCAGCCGCTTGCCAAACCAGGTCTTTTCGATGACCTTCATGCCCCCAACTTTCGACGCGTCGGTCGATTGCCGAAGCGCCTGCCAGATGGGGGCGGGCTCCATCCGCTCGCCATAGGCCGCACGCAGGTTTTCCGACACGTGACTCGAAACGCCGAGTCCGACCAGGTCGATCAGGGCGAGCGGGCCCATCGGCATACCGAACTCGACGGCCGCCCGATCGATCTCGAGCGGATCTTCGACCTCGGCAACCAGATGGCCGGCCTCGTTCATGTAGGGAGCCAGGATCCGATTGACGAGAAACCCCGCGCAGTCGCCGACGAGGACGAGCGTTTTGCCCATCCGCGCCGCCAAGGCGGCGGCTTTAGCCACCATCTTGGGATCCGACTGCGGCCCACGCACCACTTCGACGAGCGGCATCTGGTGGGGCGGATTGAAAAAGTGGAGTCCGACCACGCGCGACGGCTCCGGCGTGCCTGCGGCGACGGCGGCCACCGTGAGCGAGCTGGTATTGGTGGCGAGCGCACAATTCGGACCGGTCGCGGCCGCCAGCTCCGTGAAGACCTGGTGCTTGATGTCGAGTTCTTCGACGACCGCTTCAACAACCACGTCGGCCTGCTTCAGCCCGCGGTAGTCGGTGGCGGGGCTGAGGTGGTCGAGTGCCTGCGTCCCCTCGAGCGGCGTGATGCGGCGCCGCTTGACGTCGGTGGCGATCAGCTTGCGGACGTTCTTCATTCCGCGAGCGACGTATTCGGCCTTGATGTCCTTGAGTCGCGTCCAGATGCCGCGTCGGGCCGCCAGCAGGGCGATGCCGGCTCCCATCGCGCCGGCCCCGATCACGGCGGCGTGCTCGATCGTGTCGGGATCGACAGTCGCGCCGAGCGATTCGGGTAGCTTCTTTCCCGCCTCGCTCAAAAAGAACAGGCGGACCAACTCACGCGTCACCGGTTTTTGACCCAGTCGAACGTTCGCGTCGCGGACGTGGGAGAGGTGCTCTTCGGGCGAGACGCCGATCCCGTCGCGAAGGACGTCGATGATCTCGAACGGCGCCGGGTAGTGCCCGTGCGTGGTCTTCAGAACTTGTCGCGTGGCCTGCCAGAGCACCAGCTTTTTGAGCGGACCGATCCGATCGATCAGCCCGCCGACCAACCCGGATTTGCGCGGCCGCACGTTTCGGCCGCCCGTCGCCAGCAGCGTGCGGGCGACATGGTCCAGACCCTCGGTCGGCACGGCGTCGTGCACCAGACCCTTGCGAGCGGCCTGGCGACCATTGAGGGCACGCCCGGTCAGCAAGAGGGGAACGGCCTCCGCGAAGCCGACCGTCTCGGGCAGACGCAGCGTTCCGCCCCAGCCCGGGACGATCCCCAGCATGACCTCGGGAAGCCCGATTTGCGTTTTGCGGCTGTCATCCGCGATGCGCCACCGGCAGGCGAGTGTGAATTCCAGTCCGCCCCCCAAGCAAGCCCCCGAGATCAGCGCGACCGTCGCGACCTTGAGCGAGGCCAGGTCGTCGAAGATCTGCTGACCCTGCAGCACGAATTGCCGGGCTTCTTCGGGAGAGCGAAGTTTTTGGAACTCGGTGACGTCAGCCCCGGCGATAAAGTTACCCGACTTGCCACTCTTGAACACGACGCCAGTAATCGCCGAGTCGGAGCGAATGCGGCCGATCAATTCCGACAGTTCATTCAGAGTGTCGCGCGACAGCGCATTGACGGGTCGTTCCTTCCAATTGATCTCAACCCAGAGCACTCCGTCCTGGGGTTCGCCCGCGTGCCACATGAGGGCCATCTTGGCTCCTGTATCAGAACCGGCGGGCTGACACCCGCCGCTCGCCGGGTCACTTAGTCCGCGATTCGCTCGATGATTGCCGCACCGCCCTGGCCGCCTCCGACGCACATGGTCGCCAGACCCAGCGTCTGCTTGCGGCGACCCAGTTCGTTCAAGAGCGTCAGAACCAGTCGCGCGCCGCTGGCTCCGACCGGATGTCCCAGCGCGATGGCCCCGCCGTTCACGTTCAGGCGAGTCTCATCGATCGGACCCAGGACCGAAGCCCCATCAGTTCCGATGCAAGCGGCCGGCGGCGACTCGAAGCATCGCAAGCACGCCAAAACCTGGGCGGCGAAAGCCTCGTTGATCTCAATCAAGTCGAGCTGGCTCATCTGGACGCCTGTCGCTTTCAAAACGCGGTTGCTCGAATAAACCGGCCCCAACCCCATCACCGATGGTTCGCAGCCCGCGTAGGCGTAGCCCCGCAGTCGGCCCAATTTCGGCAGACCCAGCGAACGGGCCCGATCCTCGTTCATGAGCAACAATGCCACGGCGCCGTCGGTCACCTGGCAGGAGTTTCCGACCGTCACGGTCCCCCAGCGGCGATCGAAGAACGGTTTGAGCTTGGAGAGCGCCTCGAGCGACTGGTTCTCGCGCGGACCGACGTCTCGCTCCACAGCACCTTTGGACTTTTCGGGATAAACCGTCATCACCTCGTCTTTCAGTCGGCCTTCGGTCCAGGCGGCCGTCGCCCGCTGGTGGCTGCGGAGGGCAAACAGATCCTGAGCTTCGCGGCTGATGCCGTACTGACGAGCCAGCTTTTCGGCGGTGTCCCCCATCATCATGCCGGAGACCGGGTCGGTCAGCCCTTGCTTGATGCCAATCACGGGGGCCAAATCCCGAGGCCGCACGCGAGCCAGCGCTCGAATTTTGTTCCAAGCGGTTTTCGCCGTGCTGAACTCCAAAAAATCGTCCGTCAGCGATTTGGTCCAAAGGACCGGGATGTTGCTCATCGAGTCGACGCCGACGGCGATCACCGCCTGGGCTTGCCCCGTTCGAATTCGCTCGTAGGCTTGTGTGACGGCTTCGAGGCCGCTCGCGCAATTGCGGTTGACCGTGTGTGCAACGCGATCGATCGGAATGCCCGCCCGCAGGGCGATCACGCGGGAGACGTTGGGTGCGTCGCTCGGGGCGACGTTCCCCGTGATCACTTCGTCGATCGCGTCCGGATCGAGGTTCAGGCGTTCAAGCAACTCGCGGACGGCCAGTCGCCCGAGCTCTTGCGCAGGGACGTAGTTGAAGGCTCCCGCGGCTTTGACGAAAGGCGTGCGAACTCCGCCCACAATCACCGGGGATTCCATGGTTCTTACCCTCCTCACCGCCGCAGGC
>DASZIA010000272.1:0-2710 GCA_035949535.1 Planctomycetaceae bacterium
TGAGCCGATTATCCTCTACAAAAAGATCGAGGAACTGCGGATTCGTGGCGCGATTTGCATCATCTGGAGATGTCGAAATCTCTGGACGTCTCCAGATCATGCGCTATCAAGAGCCACCGGGCTAGGCGTTGCTCGACTGAGTGCGCTGCATTTAACAGCCTGCTCCAGTCGAACCGGCCGTCATGGACGATGTCCGTTCGCAGCGGCTTCTTCGATGACCTTCGCGACCTCGGCCGGATGCGACAACATCGCGACATGGCTCGACGGCAGTACCGTGGCCTTTGCCTTGATCTGCTTTGCCATGCTCCTTTCCTGTTCGGGATCGATCATGCGGTCGTTGCTGGACACGACGTACCAGACAGGCTTTCCGCGCCAGGCAGCCGCCGTCGGCTTGGCTTCGAAGATGGCTCCCGCAGTCTTCGGTTGCGCGGCGACTAGGTGAGCTTTCTCAGTCGGCGTCAAATCCTGGGCGAAGTCTTCTTCAATGCCCTTCTGCGAGAGGAGCAGGAACCCGTCAGGTTGCGGCTGCAGCTGATCGGCTCCCGCAGGCTTAGCAAAGGCCTGACTGATTTCGCCAATCGATTGACCCGCGTCCGGCGCAAACGCCGCGATATACACCAGACTCGCGACTTTTGGATCGTTCCCGGCCTCGGTGATCACCACGCCTCCGTACGAATGACCGACCAGCACGGTTGGACCGTCTTGCGCCGCGATCGCCCGCTTGGTCGCGGCGACATCGTCAGCGAATGACGTGAGAGGGTTGCCTGCGGTCGTGACCCGAAAGCCCTTGGCCTTCAACAATGGAACGATCTTCGACCAGCTGGAGTCATCCGCAAACGCGCCGTGTACCAACACAACATTCTTCGCCGCTCCCGCCGATCCGCTTTGCGCCATCGTGACACCTCCGAGTGAATACGACCCGACGGCGTACACGACCGCCGTCGTCACCATGAGTCTTCGCATCGGCCCCTCCGGCATTCAGTCTTGGTCCCAACGGCGCCGCCGTCTTTGCAAAAGCTCCGATTTTTGACTGCTCTTGCTTCAAAAAAGTGCTGACTGGCCGGCCCTTGCGCCGCCGGGCGGACGGGAAGCCGGACTGTATGAGCGCCTCCAGTGCATCCCACAGAGCGTTCGTGGAGAGTGGACAACCGACCCGTAGAGGGCCTATGGTACGAGCCGCCCTGTCATCTCAAGCTCAGCGGCGACGACGGTGTGGCACGGGACAGTCGCATGAACTCTAACGGTCCTCGATCCGGCCAGAAGCGCTCTCGTCCCATGACGCCGGCCGTCGATGCCGGTCTTGTCAGTCACCTTCACGTCAACGACGCGTCATTGATTCCGGCCGTGTGGCGAGCCCCGAGCTCATTCTCCGTTCTCCGTCTCGCATCGGACTGCGGCATGGCCGAGCGCATCACGAAGCTCGCGAGTGCGCCAGCGCTCCTCGTGTCGGTTTCAATCAGATCCCTGGCGATGTCCGACTATCAATTGTGGGTGGACGACAAACTCGTGCCCACGCCGTTCATTCCCGCCTTTCGTTCGAATGTTGTCGATCTCGATGCCAAACCGCGGTGCTGGGCGGGGAGCGCGTTCGACTACGTCCACTATCACGTTCCGCGTAAAGCACTAGACGACATCGCAGCGGATTTCGCCGTGGGCCCCGTGGAGGGCTACAAGCTAACGGTGGTGGAAGAGGATCTCGTGCTATCGCAATTGACGAAGAGCATTCTTCCGTCCATCGGGCGCGAAGGGTCGCCGAGTCCACTGAGCGTGGACTACCTGCAACTGCTCCTTGGCGCGCATCTCGTGCAGCGGTATGCGCGGTTGCGAAAAGCTCCGCGGCTGGCCACCGCAGGATTGGGACCTTCGCAAAAGCGCCGCGCCATCGAATTGCTCAACGAGAATCTTGCCGGCCGGATTCGGCTCTCAGACTTGGCGCACGAGTGCGGCCTGTCGATCAGCCATTTTGCTCATTCCTTCAAGGCAACCTTCGGGATGCCAGCCCACAGATGGCTCGTTCACCGTCGTGTTGAACGATCGAAGGAACTCATGGCACAGACCGCCGATTCATTAGCCGGGATCGCGGACGAGGTCGGCTTTGCCGATCAGGCGACCTTCACGCGAGCGTTTCGCCAGATCGTCGGCGTCAGTCCAGGGCGGTGGAGGCGAGATCACGTTCGGCGCCGACCGTCTACGTCGGCGCTGATTCAACCGTCGTAAGCGTGACACCCGTCACGTGCAGCACGGCAATGCCTGTCTGATTGGCGAAGCTGAGTCCTCCCGGGTCCTTGGTGGTGGGCGCACTTCGAGTTCACCCGCATAAACATTGATGTCGATTATCCTCTACAAAAAGATCGAGGAGAGGCGGACTGTGGGCGCGTTTCCGGGATTGGAACAGGGTCAGCGAACGGTCCGGCGCTCCGCGCGTCCTGATTCTGCCCGGGGCGGGGAATTGGCTGCCGGACGAACGGGCATTGCAGAGCGCGATTCGCAATTCATCGAGTCGCATCATCAGGCTGCACTTTGCTGAGGTCGCCCCACGAACTGACGGTTCGTTTGGGAATGTCCGTGAACGGGATGAAGGTCAGTGCAGCCACGGCTTCTTTGTACGCCACCGGTGTCGTTTCTTTCTCGCGATCGCGGAAGGCTTGCTCGAGAAGGGCGTGCATCGCGGGGCTTCCATCAAACGGCGTGAATGTGATCATGCAGACCG
>DASZIA010000273.1:0-25522 GCA_035949535.1 Planctomycetaceae bacterium
GGCCAACCTGGAGCTGATGCGCGAGTACAAGGTCAACCCGATGGCGGGCTGTCTGCCGCTGTTGATCCAGATGCCCATCTTCATCGCGCTCTATCAGGCGCTGCAGTACTCGGTCGACTTGCGGCTGGCTCCGTTTCTTTATTTCAACAATCTTGCCGGCCCCGATGCGCTGTTCACGCTGCCCTTCACGATCCCGTTCTTGGGTTGGACTACATTCAATCTGCTGCCGATCATCGCGGTGGCGCTGATGGTCGTGCAACAAAAAATGTTCATGCCGCCGCCGACCGACGAACAGCAAGAGATGCAGCAGAAGATGATGAGCTACATGATGGTCGTGATGGGGGCCATGTTTTACAAATTCCCCTCCGGCCTGTGCGTGTACTACATCTCGTCGAGCCTCTGGGGTTTCGGCGAGCGCAAGCTGCTGACGTGGTGGAAGCCTTCGACCACGGCGGCTCCCGCTGCTGCAACTGGGCCACGTGAATCAGAACCTCAAGTCGCCGTCGGAGGCGGCAAAGCTGCTCGCCAAGCGCCCGCCCAGGGCCCCGGGATGATGCGCGGAGCCGCCGGATCGTTCTGGCAGAAGTTGCTTAGTGTGGCCGACGCCGCGAATTCCGATGCCGCCAAAGGATCCAAGGCGGCGATTTCGCGCCGCAAAGAGCAGGCGGCAGGCAAGCGGAACGGCAAACGCTCGCGCTAGCTGCTTTGCCGACGGCATCTTTTTTGCCGATCAGCGACGCTTCCTCTCGGGGACTGTCCCGGTGCGCGGCTTGCGAAATAATGAAAGCAAGCAGGCCAATTCGGACCGCCAAAATCCGCAGCGCGTATGCGCCCTGTTTGGCTGTTATAAGGAATGAAGGGCCGCACTTTTCGTGCGCCCGGAATTGCGATGTCCAACGACGGCAACCAGTCTTCTAACGGCAGCCTGAGCCCGGAAAACGCCGCGTTCGAAGAGGGCCTGCTGGGCGAATACCTCGCCGAACCCTCGCGCGTTTCGCCGCCGTGGCGACGGTATTTCGCGGATCTTCTGGCGTCCGACCGGAAATCGACGCGTGCCGCTCTAGCGACCGCTCCCCCAGGCGAGGAGCCCGCCGCGCCGCCACTGCAATCGGCCGTGAAGCCACCGCGGGCGGTCCCCGACGGCGAGGCGACGGCCTTGCAGCTCGACGGGGCCCGGCTGCAGGACCGTCTGCGGAACTTGATGCAAAGCTTTCGAGGCCGTGGTCACCTGGCCGCCCGGCTCGATCCGCTCGGCCTGTCGCGTCCGGAGCCGGACGACCTCTTGCCAAGTGCGCACGGCATCAGTGACGCCGACCTCGATCGCACGGTCTCTGGCGAATCGGTCGAGGGAGCGGAGACGCAAACCGTCCGCGACGTCGTCGAGCGTCTGCGCAACACCTATTGTCGCTACATCGGCGTGCAGTTTCTGCATCTCGACGACCCGGCCGTTCGCAACTGGCTGCAGCAGCGGATGGAGCGTTCGGAAAACCACATTCGCCTGTCGCGTGCCGAGCAGTTGCGAATTCTGACGCGGCTCACCGACGCGGTGATTTTCGAGCAGTTCGTCCGCAAGAAATTCGTTGGGGCCAAGACGTTTTCGCTCGAAGGGGCCGAGAGCCTGATTCCGCTGCTCGACCTGTCGATCATCAAGGCCTCGCGGCTGGGAATTGTCGAGATCGTGCTGGGAATGGCCCATCGGGGCCGGCTCAATGTGCTCGCCAACATCATTGGCAAGCGACCGGAAGAGATCTTTTGGGAGTTCGACGGGGCTCACGCCGAATCGGCGCGAGCCTCTCAGCCGGAGATCGCTGGCGATTTAACGTATCACCTTGGCTTCAGCAGCGATTGGCAAGGTGACGACGGCCGACGGATCCACCTTTCCCTTTGTTTCAATCCGAGTCACCTCGAGTTCATTAACCCAGTGGCACTCGGCCGCATGCGCGCCAAGCAGGATCGCGCGGGTGACAGCGAGCGGCGGCGCGGACTGGTCCTCTTGATTCACGGCGACGCGGCCTTTGCCGGCGAGGGGATCGTGCAGGAGACGCTCAACTTGAGCCAGCTCGCCGGCTTCACCACGGGCGGCACTCTGCACGTGATTGTCAACAATCAGCTCGGCTTCACCACGTCACCTGAAGAGGCGCGTTCGTCGATGTACGCCAGCGACGTGGCGAAGATGCTGCAGAGCCCCATCTTTCATGTCAACGGCGAACACCCAGAGGCCGTCGCGCAAGTTGTAGACCTGGCACTCGACTTTCGAGCCCAGTTTCACCGCGACGTCGTGATCGACATGTATAGCTATCGCCGGTGGGGGCATAACGAGGCCGACGAGCCGAGCTTTACGCAGCCCATTGCCTACAAGGCGATCGAACACAAACCGTCGGTGAGAGATTGCTACCTCGAACATCTCCTGGAATTGGGCGAGGTTACGCGCGACGAGGCCGACCGCATCGCCAGCCAGCGCTACGACATGCTTGAGAAAGCCTTCGACGAGGTCCATCGCGGAGGCTTCACACCGTCGCCGCAAACGCTGGCCGGCGTGTGGGAGGGTTTTCGCGGAGGGGACGAACCGCCTGACGATGAGCCCGAAACCTCTGTGTCGTCCGAACGCCTGTCGGAGTTGCTCGTTCGGCTGACGCAGACCCCGGCGGGATTTCATTTGCATCGCAAGCTCAAGCGCGGAATCGAAGAGCGTCTGGCGATGGCGGAGGGAAAGCAAGCGCTCGACTGGTCAGCGGCCGAAGCGCTGGCTCTGGCGACGCTCGCCGTCGAGGGGCATCCCGTCCGGCTTTCTGGACAGGATACGCAACGGGGCACGTTCAGCCAGCGGCACGCCGTCTTTCACGACGTCGTCGACGGGAAAGCGTATATGCCCTTGGCGCATCTCGCGGACGATCAGGCGCGTGTTGAGGTCATCAACAGCCCCCTCTCCGAAGCGGGCGTGCTCGGATTCGAGTACGGCTACAGTCTCGACGAGCCCGAAGGCTTGATTGCCTGGGAGGCCCAATTCGGTGACTTTGCCAACGCCGCACAAGTGATCATCGACCAGTTCCTTGCCGGAGCCGCCGACCGCTGGCGGCGACTCAGCGGGCTGGTGCTGCTCTTGCCGCACGGCTGGGAAGGCTCCGGTCCGGAACACTCGAGCGCCCGGCTCGAGCGGTTTCTGAGTCTGGCGGCTCGACACAATCTGCAAGTCGTCGCCCCAACGACGCCGGTCCAATATTTCCACGTCCTGCGCCGGCAGGTGCTGCGCCGCTGGCGCAAGCCACTGGTCGTGATGACGCCGAAGAGCCTCTTGCGGCACCACCGCGCGGTGTCCACGCTCGGCGATCTCGCGCAGGGGACTTTTCGCCGGATTCTACCCGATGCGAGAATCTCTGGCGGACGAACGACCCGCGTGCTGTTATGCAGCGGAAAGGTCTACTATGACTTGTTCGAATTCCGCGAGAAGAATGGACGCGACGATGTGGCCATCCTGCGTCTCGAGCAGCTCTATCCGCTGGCGGACGGGTTGTTGCGAGCGCACCTCGAGCCCTACGACGAAAACACGCCGGTGATCTGGGTCCAGGAAGAGCCGCGGAACATGGGCGCGTGGCCCGCGCTCTATTTGCGGTTTGGCTCGCGACTGTTGGACCGATTTCCGTTCTCATGCGTGTCGCGGCGCGAGTCCGCGAGCCCAGCGACCGGATCGCACGCCACACACAAGCGCGAGCAACAGGAACTGGTAGAACACGCATTCCACTAGATTCTCCAATAAGTCAGCTGAACGAGAAAACGCCATGAGCATCGAGCTGCGAATTCCAAGCGCCGGCGAGTCGATCCAGGAGGTGCAGATCGGTCAGTGGCTGAAGCACGAAGGCGATCGTGTGCGCCGCGATGAAACCGTGGTCGAGCTCGATACCGACAAAGCCTCGATGGAATTGCCGTCCCCAAGCGACGGAATCCTTTCGCGGATCGTCAAGCAGGACGGAGAGAGAGTCGGGGTCGGCGATGTGATCGCCTTGATCGATCCCGACGGCCAGCAGGCCCCGAAGTCGGACGCGAAATCTCAAGCACCTGCCGAGACGTCGAAAAAAGAGAAGAGCGAATCCAAACCGCCCGCACCGAAGTCACGGGCGGCTTCTGGCACATCGCCGGCCACAAAAACAGCGAATGTGAAGGCCGCTCCTGCGGCCGACGAGACGGTCGCCGCTCCCTCCGTCCGTCGCTTGCTGCGCGAGCACCACGTGCGCGCCCAGGATGTCCAACCGACCGGGGAGGGAGGTCGACTCTTGCGAGAAGACGTGCTGCGTTATGCCGAGCAACATCCTTCTGACGGCGATCAGGCCGAGGATGATCGCGGACCAACCGCGGACCAACCCGGCGAACAGACGGCGCTCAAGCCCGAAAAGCCACGGACGCCGGAAACCATTCCCGGTCCAATTCCTCGGACGCAAGTGTCGCGACCCGAAGAGCCCTCCAGCGTCAAAGGAAGTGCCGACAAAGAGAGCAATCGCGCCGATGAGATCGTTCCGATGAGTTTGGTGCGGCGGCGGATTGCCGAGCGATTGGTCGAGGCGCGTCAGAAAACGGCGCTCTTGACGACGTTCAACGAAATCGACATGACGGCCGTCATCACGTTGCGCACGCAATATCGCGAGGCGTTTCAACAAAGGTACGGCGTCAAGCTCGGCTTCGTTTCGTTCTTCGTCAAGGCATCGCTCGAGGCCCTGCGGCAGTTTCCCGTGGTCAACGCCGAAGTTCGCGGGACCGACATCGTGTACCACAACACTTATCACATCGGCGTCGCCATTGGAGCCGACCGCGGACTGGTCGTTCCCGTGATCCGCGACGCTGATTTGCTCAGTATCGCGGAAGTCGAGCAGGCGATCGATGACTTCGCAGCCCGGGCCAAGTCCAACAAGCTGCAGCCGGCCGAGCTCTCGGGCGGAACTTTCACGATTAGTAACGGCGGCATCTTCGGCTCGTTGCTTTCGACGCCGATCGTCAATCCGCCGCAGAGCGCCGTGCTTGGCATGCACGCAATTCAGGACCGGCCCGTGGCCCGCGGCGGACAGGTTGTCATCCGTCCAATGATGTACGTGGCCCTTAGCTACGACCATCGCCTGATCGATGGACGTGAGGCGGTTTCATTTCTGACGCGGGTCAAGCAGACGATCGAGGACCCGACCCGCCTGCTCCTCGAAGTCTGACGGTACTTAGCCGCTCGCCGACTTCTGGACCGCGCGCCACCGGGTGACGGCGTCGGATGCCAATTCCGAAGATTCGGCGACTTTGTGAAATTTCAGCAACCTGCGTGATATCCGTGCCTCTCTGACGCCCCACACTTAATGCACGAAAGGCCCAATACCGCACAAATTGGAGGCGACGGTGAATTCGTATTTTTTTATGATTCGAGGCGGCCCCGGTCGGGAACGGAGGAAGAAATCCCGTGCGGAACAGAAGCAGGAATTCTGGTAGCGTGCAATTGTTGGCGATCGCCGCCGCGCTGTTCGCTTTTAGTGGGCTCGAGCCGGCGCAGAGCTCGGCGGCCGGCGATCCCGTGGAATCCGCCCGGGCGTCCGAGGATGCCCACTCGCCAAAGCAGTCCAAAGACTCGACGTGGGAAACTGCGATGAAGACGCTCGGCGGACGGCAGTTCTGGGGCGACGTGAAATTCTTCCGCGGCTGGCGGATTCAGCAGAACGTCTTTACCGAACACTTTCGCCTGCTCGATCCCAAGGACAATCGCTACGCCTACGGCTCGCTGAAAACGTGCTGCGACAAGCTCGAGGAAATGAAAGTCAAGCACAAGCTGACGCCGATGTCCGGCAAGGCGGCGATCGAAATTCACGGGATCACCAAATCGTCGAAGACCTATTACGCGATGCGGCCCGCGCTCGAAAAGGCCGGCTACATGGTGGTTCCGTTTGATTACCCGAGCACTCGGATCGACATTCCGCAGGCGGCCGGATACCTGAACCGCGTGATCCAGTCGCTCCACGGGATCGACAGAATCGACTTTGTGGTCCACAGCATGGGCGGCCTGGTCGTGCGGTCCTGGTTCCGCGACCACGATGACCCCCGCATTAAGCGAATGGTCATGCTCGGCACTCCGAACCGCGGCGCCGAATTGGCCGACATGCTGCGCAAGAACGCCGCGTTTCAGCTGATCATGGGCCCGGCCGGCCAGCAGCTTGTCACCGGCGACGGGGGGACGATCGCCCAGTTACCCGTCCCCCCCTGCGAGTTCGGCGTCCTCGCCGGCGGACGGGGGAGCGAGGGATACAACCCGCTCGTGGCTGGCGACAATGACCTGATTGTCAGCGTCGAAAGCACGCGGCTGGTCGGGGCAGCTGACTTCCTCATGGTGCGCGCCCTGCACACGTTTATGCTGAGCAATCCCGAAGCCATCGAGGCGACGGTTCGCTTCCTCGAGACGGGACACTTTCGCAAAAACGGTTCGCGCCAGCCCGTCCTACGAATCGCCAAGGAAGAGCGGACAACGGAACTCGACGCGAAGTGAGCCGCGCGACGGCCGGAATCGCCGTAAGGTGGGCCAAGTCCGCCGTCAGGCGGACGCAGGCGCACCGTTTTCTCAACACGACGGTGCGAGATTGCGTGTCCGAAGGCGGTGGGCCTTCGGCCCGGATCGAGCCTCGGCCTAGCCTACGCCTAACGGGATGCTTTGCCCGTTAGCCTCGCGAAAAGGTGCCCTAGCCGCGCGGAGAGAGTCGCGATCCACCCCTGCACGCCATAACGAACGATCACCCACACGGCCTTGAACGCGTCCCTCAGGCCGATATGTTTGCCTTCCTCGTATGTGCGGCCGGAATAGCTGATCGACATCTCGAAGACCCGGTAGCGGCGGCGGGCGATCTTGGCTGTCAGCTCGGGCTCGATCCCGAAGCGATTTTGCTTGAGCGTCGGAACGATCGAGTCGAGCACCTCGCGCTTGCAGACCTTGTAGCAGGTCTCCATGTCGGTCAGGTTGAGGTTGGTGAAGCAGTTCGACAGCGTCGTTAACAGCTTGTTTCCCAGGTAGTGCCAGAAGTAGAGCACGCGGTGGGGATGATCGCCCAAGAAGCGGCTGCCGTAGACCACATCGGCCTTGTCCTCCACGATCGGCTGCAGGAGTCGCGGATATTCGGAGGGATCGTACTCGAGATCGGCATCCTGAATAATCACGACGTCCCCCTGCGCGGCACGGAAGCCCGTCATGAGCGCTCCTCCCTTGCCGCGGTTGACCTCGTGATAATGCACCGAAATCAGGTTGTACGGATCGCGGTCCCGGCGCTCTTCGAGCTCTCTGAGAATTTGCCGGGTTCCGTCCTTGCTGCAGTCGTCGACGAGCACCAACTCTTTGCGCACCGGAACGGCGCAGACCCGCTCGACCAGGTCGCGGAGTGTTTTTTCCTCGTTGTAGATCGGAATGACGACCGAGAGCAGCAGGTGCTCGGGGATTTCGTAAAAGCCAAGCTGCCGACAGCCGGCTTCACCCAGCGCACGGAGCTGGGCTTCGTACCAGGCGGCGGAGTAGGGGCGCAGTTCGCTCGCGGTCAACGCCGGTGCGGCTTCAAATTGCTCGGTCATCACAAGGTCTCAAAAAAGGGGGCCAATGGCCCCAATGTATGTCGCTCGCCCGAGGAGGCAAAGGCCAACCGGCCCTCATTTACCGCAAGACTTCGAGCGGCTTCAGCCTGACCGCCGAGAGGGCGGGGATCGCGCCGCCAAAGCCGCCCATCCCGAGCGCCAGGAGCAGGCCGAGCAGCAGCGTCTGTAGGTCGACCGTGAGCCGCAGCACAACGAACTTTCCGCCGCCCCCCGCGGAGCTAGAAACGATGCTGGTCGCCGTCCAGCCATCCGCGAGGTAGCCAAGTGCACAGCCCAATGCTCCGCCAACGAGCGCGATCAGAAGCGACTCGAGCAGAAAGGCGAGCATCACCTGCAGCCGGCTGTAACCCATCAGCCGGAGGACACCGATGTCTTTGACCCGGTTGCTGACGGCGGCAAACATCGTATTCATGACGCCCATGACGCCGCCGATGGCCATGACCACGGTGACGAAGCCGATCGCGAACAAGAACTGCCGGTTTGTCCCGGTCAGGCTCTCGAAGTACTCAGTCTCTACCTGGGCCGACAAGGGAGCCTTCTTGTATTGCGAGTTGAAGAAATCTTTGAGCTTTCGCGCGTCTTTCGCTCCCGCCGTCCGCACGACGACCGACGTGCAGCTCTCTTTGCCGAACATCGGACCGACGATCGCACGCTTCGTCCAGATCTCCGAGTCGAATGTCGAGCCCGCCGACTGCAGCACGCCGACAACCACCCACGTGCGGCCGCCAAGCGGAAACGTGTCGCCGACGTCGAGCCGGTCCCGAACTGTATTGCCGGACGAACCGCGGGTCCTGTCGGCGGCCAGCACGCGCGCCACCCCTTCTCCCACGACGGCCTCAATCAGTGCAGCGCCAGCCGGTGCGCTCTTTCCGCCCGGCCCATCGGCTCCGCCCTGCCCCTCAGCTCCGCTCAGTGCAGCCGTGGCTTCCCGGACGCCGGCCGACGAGATCCAGGCACCGCCGGGATAAAGCTTCAATCCATGGACGCGGCCGCCCATCTCGGCATCGTCCAGGCCGCGCACCTGGGTGAAGCGGCTTTTTGGGTGACCGGGAACCGGATTCTGCAGCGGCTGATTCACCACCAGGTACGTCTCCCGGCTGCAGAGCGGCCGGTCGTTTTCGCGCAGAATGCCGGGCTGGTTCTCGATATCTCCGATATCGAGGATCGCCAGGTTGCTGAACGACTCGTCGGTTGCGCCGTCCGCCAGCAGCATGACGTTCCCCGGCTGACCGCTCGAGCGCGTCAAGCGGTCCATACCGTTTACGAAAGCCATCATCACCGTCAGCAGCCCGATGACGAGCACGAAGGCGAGCGCCGTCATCGCTGTCGTTCTCCAGCGGACGGTCAGATTGCGGATGAGATATTGGACGGGAATCTGCACGGTCAGGAACAGTCCGACGACCAACAGCAGGGCGGCGCCCGTCATGTAGAGCACGGGGCGCGAGGCCGAGGCGGTAAACTGCTGAAGCAAATCCACGGTCAAGCCACCTTTGACAGGGCTTCAGTGACTTGAATTCCGCTGGCGCCCCAGGCGGGCACGACGCTGCCCAAAAGCGCCGTGGCGACGCCGGCACCCAACCCCCAGAGGATGGCCGCGGCCGGAATAAAGAAGGCACCGAAGAAGGCGATCGGAAAGTTGAAGCCCCCGAAAACATGATCGATCACGTAATAGGTCCCGCCGGCCGAAGCCAGTCCTGCAAATCCGCCCAGCGCCACCGCCTCCCCAACAACGAGCACCAGAATGTGCCGGGGCCGAAATCCGAGCACCCGCAGCACGGCGAATTCTCGACGTCGCTCGCGAACGCTGATGCTGATCGCGTTGGCGATCACGAGCGAGAGGGTCAAGAGGATCGCGGGCGCCAAAAGCCAACGCATCATCCAGATGAGATCTCGATACGATTCGAGGAACGCGGCGATCCCTGACGCGGCCGTTTCGCATTTGACTGCCGGCTGGGTGTAGAGCGGCGATTTCATGATCTGATCCTGCAGGCGGCTGAACGCGTCGGTGTCGGGGACGCGGAGCCAGACCAGGTTCAGCGCCTTGTCGGCCAGGTCGTGCTTTTTGCCGTTATGCGACTGCGGGTAGGCGTCGAGCGCCGCATTGAGATAGTCGCAGTTGATCACGGCCGTCTGGTTGTAGCGCCCGTCGGGGAACTGGCCCAGCACTTCGAGCTCCAGATCGATGTCCTTGTAGTTGAAGCTGTTGACCGTAAAGCGGTCGCCGACGCGCTTGTGCATCTGCTTGAGCTTTTCCCAGCCGACGATCGTGCCGTTGCGTTTCTGTTTCATCAGGTCGATCACGCGTCGCATTTCGGCGGCGTCCTTGGCCGGCAGGCTCTTCAGCTCGAGATCGTCCATCATCGTCGCCATCTTTTCGGGGGCCAGCGCGAAGGCGAAAAACGTGTTTTCGCGCGTCCGTTTCTCCTTGTCGATCGTTCCTCCGTAGAACGACCAGGTCATCGAGTCGACCGGATGAACGTCTCCCGGATTGCGGGCGGCCCCTTCCGCAAGCGTCGGCGCGTAGGCGTACGGCATTTGGCTGGCGATCTGCCAGCGCTCGGAGACGATGGCCTTGAGATTTTCGGTCTTCTCGGCCGTGACCGCGTCGAGAAAGCTGAGCACCGACCAGATCAAAGTGAACACGAAGACGAGCACCATCGTGCCGAGCGCAGTCAGCGTCGAGCGGATCAGGTTCCGCCGCATGTTTTTCACGGTCAGGAGCAAAAGCTTCACGGTTGTCCTATTCCCATCTTGACCAGCAAAGTCGCCGCCGCCTCAGGCCAACGCTTCGTGTGAATCGAGCAAAAAACTGTCGGGTGGTTTGTCGACCAGGCTTCCCTTGTCGAGAAACCGCATGCGGTCGGCCCGGCGGGCGGCGCGGGGATCATGCGTGACCATCACAATCGACTTGGAGAGCGATTTCTGCAACTCCTGCATCAGGTCCAAAATCTCGCTGGCCGATCGCGAGTCGAGGTCGCCGGTCGGCTCGTCGGCAATGATCAGCTTGGGGTCGGTGACGACGGCCCGCGCGATGCCCACGCGCTGTTGCTCTCCGCCAGACATCTGCCCCGGCCGGTGGTGCAGCCGCTGACTCAGTCCGACGATTTCGAGCGCGGTGGAGACCCGTTCGCGGCGCTCCCGAGCCGAGAGCGACAACAACAACAGCGGCAGCTCGACGTTTTCATAAGCCGTCAGCACGGGAAGCAGATGGTAGAACTGAAAAATGAAGCCGATGTTGCGCGTGCGCCACGGCGTGAGTTTTGACTCGGTATAGTCGGAAATGCGGTCGCTCCCCACCCAAACCTCGCCGCGGCTCGGTTTGTCGAGGCCGGCGATCAGGTTGAGCAACGTCGTCTTACCCGAGCCGCTGGGCCCCATCAGGGCCAAAAACTCGCCATGCGGCACCTCGAGCGTCAGGCCGTGCAGCACGTCGAGCCGTTCGCTGCCCCGCTGAAAGAAGCGGTGAATATCGATCAGCCGAACCGCCAAACCGTTCTCGGACACTCTTGTTCCTTATTTTGTAGGGTGGGATCAGCTCGCGTAGCGAGTGCCGGCCCACCATTCTTGTTTTTTCTCCGCCAAAGAACCGGCCAGCTTACACAGGCCGCTCGCCTGGGAGAATCACTTTCCGGGCTTGGCGGCGGGAACTCACTTGTCGCCGGATGCTTTGGGACCGGTCTGGGCGGCGTAAAACGTAACCACGGCGCCCATCTCCGGCTTCAAATACACACCTTCCTCATCGCGCGGGACCGTGAGTTTCACGCGGATCGGAATGGCCCCCTTGGCCCGGTCGGCAATCGGCATCAGTCGCGAGACCATCCCCTGGTAAAGGCGGTCCGGATAGGCCTCTGACCGCACGACGCAGCGCTGTCCCTTGAACACATTCGAGATGTCCCGCTCTTGCACGGTCAAGTCGACCTCGAGGTCGGACAGGTCAGCCAATTCGCACAAGCTGACTGAGCCGCTGAAGGCGATCGGATTGACGAGGTTCCCCTCCTCGGCATTCTTCCTCAGAATCGTGCCGGTGATCGGCGAGCGAATCTTGCAATTGTCGAGTTTCCACTTGGCTTTCTCGACGTTCGACTGGGCCGTCTGCAGGTCGGCTTTCGCCTGATCGATTTTTTCCCTGCGCGAGCCGGCCAGCATCAGTTTGTGCGCGAATCGCATCCGCTCGATCTGCCGGGTCATCGCCTGGTACTTGCTGAGCGAGGCGTCGAAATCGGCCTGGGTGGCCACCTTCGCCCCGCGGAGCTGCTGCACTCTCTTCCAGTCGGCCTCGAGCGTGATGAGATTGGCCTCGGACTCTTGCAGTTGGGCCCGGGCCTGCTCGATTTCCTCGGGCCGGTTCCCGTGCTCGAGCTCGAGCAATTTGTGACGCGCCAAATCGCATTCGCCGAGGGCATGGGCGCAGTCGGTGCGATAGTCGACGTCTTCGATCTCGGCCAGGACGTCCCCCTTCTTGACCCGCTTGCCCTCCTCGAACGTGAGACGGGTCACCGTGCCGCTGACTTTCGGACTAACGAGGATTTGGTGGGCCGCGATGATGTAGCCCTTCGATTCGAGCACGACGCGTCGGCCATTTTCAATGCTGCCCACGCCCGACGAACCTTGGACGGGAGTGGAGGACGACGCACTCGACGGCGCGGCCTTCCCGTCGTTCGATTCGGCGTCAGGATTCGAGTTGGCCGGCACTGCGTTGAGTGCGAGGCCGCCGCGCCAAAAGATCGTCGCCAGGAGAACGGCACAGAGGACCCAAGGGACCAAATGGGCTCGTGACCGCCGCGAAACCCCAGTCTCGGGCATTCGGAGCGACTTCACGCGTTCGCTGAGCACCCGTTGGCGGTCAGTGCGCGTTTGCGACACGCCAATCGACTGCGTGGGCTTGCCATCCTCGACTCGCGGAATTGATTCGTTTCTGGCGGTCGGTTCAACCTTGGCGGCAGGTTCAACGCTCACGGCAGGCTCTCTTGGTTCTGCGCCCTGTGTGAAGTTGGATTCACGTCAGCGGGCGCACCGCTGCCGCATAATGGTGGAGTGCGGATTCCCTGCTCTCGCGCCAAGATGAGCCGTCGCCCCTGCCGACTAGCCCGACGCGAGCTTTCCAGTCTGGAAGTCCAGGAGGCCAATTGTATCACGAGCCTGGCGGCCGGACACTGGTCGTTCGGGCCTGCCAGAGCCGCGTCTCGTCATCCACGCCCCCGGGGACGCGGAGGTGTCATTAGTGATGTGCCAGGTTGGGCTTAGTGCACGCAGCTTCGGGAGGTGCCTCGCTCACCGCCGATTACGAAGTTCGACCCGCCGGATTTTGCCGCTGACCGTTTTCGGCAGCTCTTCGACAAACTCGATCTCGCGCGGATATTTGTAGGGCGCGGTCGTCCGCTTCACGTGCTCTTGAAGTTCATGCTTAAGCGCGTCTGAGGGTAGATGGCCCTTGGCCAACACCACGAACGCTTTGACGATTTCCCCTCGCTCGGCGTCAGGTTTTCCGACGACAGCCGCTTCGACGACAGCCCGATGTTCGACCAGCGCGCTCTCGACCTCAAACGGACCGATGCGATAAGCGGAGCTGTTGATTACGTCATCGGCGCGGCTGGCGAACCAGAAGTAGCCGTCTGAATCGACGTGCCCGCAATCGCCCGTGCGGTACCACCCCTGGCGAAACGCGTTGGTCGTCGCCTGCGGATCCTTCCAGTATTCCTGAAACAACCCAAGCGGGCGGTCGGGATCGATCCGCAGCGCGAGGTCGCCATCCTCACCGACCGGTTTGCGGCGGCCCTCGTCGTCGATCGCGGCCAGGTCGAATCCGGGAGAGGGCAGCCCCATCGATCCGGGCTTCACCTTCACGCCGGGAAAGTTGCCACAGACGAGGACCGTCTCGGTCTGGCCGTAACCGTCGCGGATGGTCAGCCCCGTGGCCTCCTTCCAGACGTTGATCACTTCGGGGTTGAGCGGCTCGCCCGCCCCGACGCAGTGCCGCAGCGCGGCGGGCCGAAACGAGCTCAAATCGAGCTTCACGAGAAAGCGATAGATCGTGGGCGCCGCGCAGAGCGTTGTGATCGGATAGCGGGTCAGACAGTCGAGCACGTCGGACGGCTGAAACTTGCCGGGCGTATGGTGGACGAACAGACTTGCCCCGCAGCCGAGCGGGCCGAAGACGCTCGACCAGGCAGCCTTCGCCCAACCAGTGTCCGACACATTCCAGTGCAGATCGTCCGACCGCAGATCGAGCCAGAACCGGCCCGTAATCTGGTGGCCGACGCCGTAACTGGCGTGCGTGTGAAGCACCATTTTGGGCATGCCGGTCGTTCCCGACGTGAAATAGACGAGCGCGGGGTCGTCACAGCGCGTGGCCGTTCGCTCGAGTGGCGCCGGTTCGGCGGAGAGCAGCTCTTCGTAGGATTGCCATCCCGACCGATCGCCCTTGTCCACGAGAATGCGGTGTTTGAGCGCGCCGACCTGCGACGCGATCGCATCGATTTTTTCGGCCCCGTCGGCGTCGGTGATCACCGCGCTCACACCTGCTAAGTCGATTCGGTAGGCCAAATCCTTGGAAGTCAGCAACGTGGTGCCCGGAATGGCGATCACGCCCGCCTTCAGCAGGCCGATCAAAACTTCCCACCATTCGGGCACGCGGGGAAGAATCACGAGCACGCGATCGCCGCGAGACAGCGGCAGCTTCGTGACGGCCCGAGCGAATTGGCCAGAGCGATCCGCCAGTTCCGAATAGGTAATCCGTCGCTCACCCTCCGAGCCAACCCAGTATAGAGCCGTGTGATCGGGCGAAGTGGCGGCCCACGCGTCGACGACGTCGAAGCCGAAATTGAATGTCTCGGGGCACTCCCAGCGGAAGTTCGATCGCACGCGATCGTAGTCGGCGCGCCCTGTAATCCGCTCAGTCAAAAACGGGAGCCGACCGGTCAACTCTGGTGCTCTTCGATCTTCGCCCATAGTTCTTCGAGTCCCTGCCCCTTGGCCGCGCTTGCCTTGAGTACGGGAATCGGGCGAGCGCCTGGCAAATTCAGATGCTCGTGCACCTGGGCGGCCATGCGATCGGACCCCGGAAGATCGGCCTTGTGGACGACCACGATGTCGGCGACCTCCAACAGTCCAGCCTTTTCCCATTGCAGTTCGTCGCCCGATTCGGGCTGCAACAGGACCACCAGCACATCGCTCTGCTCGCGGACGGCAGTGTCGCCCTGCCCCGCTCCCACCGTTTCGAGAATGACCGCGTCAAACCCGTACGCCCCGAGCAGGCCGATCATCACATCGAGATTCTTGGCGATCGCCTGCTGTCCGCCGGGCGTTGCCAGGCTGCGAATGAAGACGCCCGAATCGTCGGCCGGCTTGGCGATCCGCAGGCGGTCGCCTAGAAGCGCGCCGCCAGTCAGCGGACTTTCCGGGTCGCAGCAGAGTACCGCCACCGATCGGTCGCGCGACCGCAACAGCTCGACCGACCGCCCGATCAGGCTGCTCTTTCCGACGCCGCCACTGCCGGTGAATGCCGTGACCCGAGTCTTCTCCGATATGGGATCCACCTCGCGGCGCAGGGCGTCCAAAGATTGACCACGCGAAGCGATCGTCAGCAAGCGGGCCAGCGCGCGGCGGTCTTTGTCACGGAAGCGCCGAATGAGGTCCTCGACGGATTCATGTTCTTCAGACTTATGCAGCCGCTCGACGATTTCGGCAATGGTGGTGCCGGGGCCCGCGACCGATCGCACGCCCAGCTCGAGTAACTTCGGGACATCTTTTTCCGGAATGATGCCGCCGACGAGCACGCCGACGTGGTCGAGCCCGGTCTTGCGCAGCTGCTCCATGAGCGGAGGAACGAGCGTCATGTGCGCGCCGCTGAGCAGGCTGATCCCCAGCCAGTCGGCATCCTCGTCGAGGGCGGTCTGAACGACGGCTTCGATCGGCTGCCAGAGTCCGGCGTAGATCACGTGAAAGCCGGCGTCGCGCAATCCGCGAGCTACGACCTTCACACCGCGGTCGTGTCCGTCGAGCCCGATCTTCGCCAACACCACCCGCGGCGACGCCGCATGCGCGATCACGATAGCCCGCCCGTCTCATGCCGGCCGAGAACGTCCGCCAAAGCGCTCATCGTCTCGTAGACCGTCGCGCGGGCCGTCGCGGCTTCCAGCAGGGCTGGGAAGACGTTTTCTTTGCGTTCGGCCGCCCGTTTGACATTGTCGAGGGCCCGCCTGACCGCTTGACTGTCGCGGCTCTGCTTCAGTCGAAGCAAGTTGCCGATCTGCTCCTGCTCCGGCCCTTCGTCGATTTGCAGAATGTCGATCGACTTGTGTTCGTCTTCTTCAAATGCGTTGACGCCGACGAGGATCTTCTCCCGTTTGTCGACCGACTTCTGATACGCGAACGCCGCCTCGGCGATTTCCCGCCGGATGAAACCCGAATCGATCGCGGCCAGCATTCCGCCCTGTTGGTCGATGCGCTCGAAGTACTCTTCGGCCTGTCGGCGCATTTGTTGGGTCAGCGTCTCGACGAAGTAACTGCCGCCGAGTGGATCGGGCGTGTTCGGTACTCCCGTTTCGTAGGCCAGCACCTGCTGTGTGCGAAGAGCGAGCGTGACAGCGTGCTCGGATGGCAGGGCCAGAGTCTCGTCCATGCTGTTGCTGTGCAGCGATTGGCAGCCGCCCAACACAGCCGCCAATGCCTGGTAGGCCACGCGGATGAGATTCACCTCCGGCTGCCGGTCCTGAAGCGAGCAGCCGGCCGTTTGGGCGTGGAACCGGAGCTTCCAGGCCGACTCGTCGCGGGCCTTGAAGCGGTTCCGCATGACGTCGGCCCAGAGCGAGCGGGCCGCACGGTACTTGGCGAGTTCCTCGAAGACGTCGTTGTGCGCGTTGAAGAAGAAACTCAGCCGCCGCCCAACCTGGTCGACGTTCAGCCCGCGCTTGAGACACTCCTCGACATAGTGAATGCCGTCGGCGAGTGTAAAGGCCAGCTCCTGGACCGCGGTCGAGCCGGCTTCCCGGATGTGGTACCCGCTGATCGAGACTGTATTCCATTGCGGAACGTTCTGGGCACAGAACTCAATGAGGTCAATCACCAGCCGCACCGATGGCTCGGGAGGGAAGACGATCTCGTTCTGTGCGTGAAACTCCTTCAGAATGTCATTCTGAATCGTTCCGCGAAGCTTGGCCCAATCCCAGCCCGCCTCGCGAGCGGCAGCCAGGTAAAACGCCATCACGATGGCCGCCGGGGCATTGATTGTCATCGAGACGCTGATTTGTTCCAAATCGATGTCGGCGAAGAGCTGGCGCATGTCGTCGATCGTGTCGACGGCCACGCCCAATCGGCCGACCTCGCCGCGCGATTGCGGACAATCGCTGTCCAACCCCATCAAGGTCGGCAGGTCGAACGCCGTACTCAGTCCGGTTTGTCCTTTTTCCAGCAGAAACCGAAATCGCTCGTTGGTCTGGCGGGGCGTCCCGAAGCCGGCGAATTGCCGCATCGTCCAGAGCCGGTCCCGGTACATCGCCTTGTGGATGCCGCGGGTGAACGGATACTGACCGGGGCGTCCGATGCTGGCGGACTCGGTGATTCCCAATCGAGCGAGATCTTCGCCGGTATAAAGCAGGGCGATCGGAACGCCGCTCACCGTCGTGGCCGGTTCGGCTCGGTCCGGCACGGCACATTCCGAGACCGTCGTCTGCTTTTCGACCTCGACTGTAGCCATTTTCATTCCTCGCAGTTACCGACGCCGCCTAAACATAAGTATATTCCGCCCCACGCCGTTCTGCGCAACGCCTGATACATCCGACGCCTAACGTGCAACGGCAAGCTCAGCTCCAATTCGACTCGCCGCTTATGACAGGCGTCGCCCCTTGGCGGCGTCGCCGACGTAATTTTCGCCCAATAACAAAAACAGTTCCATAGGAAACCGGGACCTGCTGCTTCGACCGTCGCAATTGTAAGCGGCCAGTTCCCGAATCGAAACCGCTTTCTCCGACGTCGCAACACATGTCGTGCTACGATGAATGTCGATCATTCGTGGGCTGCGTTCGGACGCGTCCAGGTCATGTCGACATCCATCCATCGCCGGCCCGAGCAACAGGGAAGCCCTGCATGACATCATCACCGCGATCCGGGATCATCACAAAATCAGGCTCGACGCCCGAGGAGGTGGCGCGGCGACAATCATTTTTCGAGCTGTTCAGCCAGTGCCCCATCCCGCCCCCGGAACGGCTCGACAACTTGGGGCTATTCATCAAAAGACAGGCACTCGCGCGCATTTTGTGGCTGAACGATCTTTATCTGAAGATCCTCCCGGTCTGCGGAATCGTTGTCGAATTCGGCGTGCGCTGGGGACAAAGCCTCGCGCTGTTTGAATCCTTTCGGGGGATGTACGAGCCCTACAATTACAATCGCAAAATCGTCGGCTTCGACACGTTTTCCGGGTTTCCGCAGCCGGCGCCCCAAGATGGGAACGACGCGTCCGTCGTGCCGCACGCGTACAACGTGTCCGAGGGTTATGAGCAGTACCTCGAGAAAGTGCTCTTCTATCACGAGTCGGAAAGTCCCCTCAGCCACATCAAAAAATTTGAGATCATTCGTGGAGACGCGCCGGTTCGCCTTGCGGAGTATTTGGATGCTCATCCCGAAACAATCGTCGCTCTGGCCTATTTCGATTTCGATTTGTATGAGCCGACGAAGAAGTGCCTGGAATTGATCCGCGACCGACTGACGCCCGGCAGCGTGATCGGCTTCGATGAGCTGAATTTCGCAACTTTTCCCGGTGAAACCATCGCGCTGCGGGAAACGCTCGGGTTGGGGCGATATGCGTTGAGGCGTTCGCCTCACAACCCACTTCCTGCCTATCTCGTCGTCGAGTAGAAGTCCCCTTCCATCATGCGGCGGGGGGCCGCCCCCGCGCAGCACGTCCTAAAAGCGACTCGATTGCAGCTGCGAGATTTCCGCGTCCGGCGGGTCGCCGCCTGAAGGAACCAATCCGTCAAGTCTGCGTTTTCGGCGCTGTTCCGGCCAATCCCCGCAAATGGTATTCTGGCCGATTACTCCGCGCATGCGTCGGCCGCGATTCAATCAACCGGCGGGGCACTGCGTAACCTTCCCAGAAACAGCGGCATTTCGGATCAACGACTCTTTGGCAAGCCCATCCTCAGCCGGCCTGCAGCAGAAATCTGCCGAGATCGCATTTTTCGACGGAATGACGCAGGACGGCGATTACGATGTCTTTACGGATCGCGGATACGAGCGAATTCTTCGCGCCTTCGACGCGCATCTGCAGTCCTTGATGCACTCCCGACAGCGGCCGTTGGAAGCCGTCGACCTCGGCTGTGGCACGGGGGCCTTTACGTCGCGACTTCAGCGATATGGTTTCCACCTGCACGGTGTGGACATCTCGCCTCAGAGCGTGACGCGCGCGTCGCAAAAAGTTCCGAGCGTCGACTTCCACGTCGGAGACATTGAATCGACGCCGTTCCCCGATTGTACGTTCGACGTCACCTTTCTGAGCGCCGTGTTGCATCACTTTCCCGACCTGACGCGCACGGTTGCCGAGTGTGGACGAATCTTGAAACCGGGCGGCATTCTGCTGGCCTGCGACCCGCACCGCGGCAACCCCGCCATGTGGCTCTATCGCTGCAAAGAGTCGCCGTTCTACTCGTCGAAGGGCGTCACCCAGAACGAGCAGCCGCTCGCAAAGGCCGCTTTGCAGCGAGCCTTTCGGACCGAACCGTTTGAGGAGGTGCGCGTCTCCGCGATCTCCGGAGTCACTTACAAGCATGTCGCCAGTCGGGCCGCGTCGCTGTTTCTGCCCGCCTACAACCTCGTAGAGCGTGGCTTCGACCTGCCTGGGATTCGCGATCGTTTCGGCTCGTTCTTGATCACCTACGCGCGCAAACGCGCTTGACGAGTCGCGGCGCTGAATTCTTTTGGACTAAGGCTTGAGGAGACATGTTTCCACAGCGACGGGCAGCGTCAACACGCGCTCGCCCCGTGCGTCGAGAAACCGGATCGCCGGAAACGTTAGGCGGCCCAAGTGAATTTCGCTTGGGTAAGCGAGATACTCAGGTTCGTCGGCACCCAAAACGTGCGGGCCACTCGAACGGTCGCTGTTCGTCGATCTGACTTGACCGCCGCGGTCGGACAGATGAAGTCGGCGAGCTGAGCGACCAGGCTCGGTCGATGCGATCTGTTCTGCGTATGCGAGGTCGACCAATTCGATGACCGCGACATCTTTCAGCTTTTGCCCGCCCGGCAGTTTCAATCGCAGCAACGATTGACCGTCGCGTGCCGGATCAATCCCGGCCTCATAGGCGCAATCGTAGAGGTCGAGGTCCTTACGCTCCTTTCGGACTAACAGCCGGCAATTGGCCACGCGGGCAAGTTGCTTGAAGTGCTGGTGAATGAAGTCCAGAAACGCGTGTGCGGGCAAGGCGGTCGCGAATTTCGAGAACTCGAGCTTGTGTGAATCGAGGTACCAAGGCGTGGGGTTGTCGATAAACATCATCCGGAGACGATCACGGTGAGAGGCGAGTAAGAGCTCGTTTGTGGCCGGGTCGAGGGTGTCCCACTCGTTGCCCAGGACAAAGTCGCTGGCAGGAGGTCGATTGGCCCAGAAATGCAAACTCATCAATCCGATTCGCGCGACGAAGCAATCGGAGGACGCCTCGGCATTAGCCGTCAGGAACGTGAGCAAAGTCGCCTCTCTCTCGGAGAGTCGCGTCCACCGACATCCTCGCAGGTCAAGTGGCACGGAGCTTTCGTACGTTCTCGCCATCGTGAGCGCCGGCACGCCTCCCAACAGCAGCGCCAGGCTCGCGGCCACCAGATTCCAATTGAGGGGCAACGCTCTGCGACTCCAGCGCTCGAACGGGTTGATTTCCAAAAAATCGCAGAGCAGCACCAAAGCGGCCAGTAGCATGGCCCAAGTCGGCAGGTGAAATGGGCCGCCGTCCACAGGCAGAATGCGCAACGGTCGCAAGCAGGCGGCCAGCGTCACGATCAGGCGGAAGACAAATCCCGCTTCAGCCTGCCCCTCACGGGCCGGAGGAACAAGCACGAGCCAAATCAGCGGCAAAGCAAAGCGGGTCCAATCAGTGTCCCAACCGTAGGCTGCCACGCATCCGAAAATAAGGAGACAAGCGAGCAGCCTGAGAGGCCGCAGGAATCTGCGAGTCCAGGCGCCGCCCCAGAGCACGATGAGCGCAAGGGCGGCTCCGACAAGCGACCAGGCAGTCACCAGGCTTGGAAGGTGATACGCGGTGCTGACCTTCTCGTAAATCCGCCACTCGAAAATCAGCCTGAGCGAAGCCACAACCAAGAAGGAGCAGGCGATCCGCACGACCAGAGCGTCCGGCACGGGAAGACGATCGATCCCCACCTCGCGGCAAAAATCTACGAACAGCACAGCGCCGACCAGCATCGTCGTCAACGTGCCAATGTGAACCTGGCTGCCTGGCACCGGGAAGACCTGAATCGGCTGCAGGCATGTCGTGAACGCCAACAACAACCGGAAAAGCCATTCCTTCGGTTGCGGTTCCCAGCCCGGCGGCGGAACTAAGACCAGCCAGACCAAAGGCAACGCAATCCAGGTCGCCTGAGAGTCCCAGGACCGAGCGACGAGCGCGTCCATGAAGATCAGCGCCGAGACAAACAGCCGAAGCGGCCAGAGAACTTTGCGGCTTCTCGGTCCCATCCAAAGCACGCCCAGGCCCAATCCGGCTCCGATCAATGACCAATAGGCAGTCAGACGCGGCAGCGCCAGCGGACCGCCGAATCTCGATCCGGCGAAGCCCCTCCAGGGCTGAATCAGCAATGCCTGGAAAATCCCAGCCAGCGTATTCCCGTGCGTGAGCGCAAATCCCAGTGTCAAACCGGCAGCGGCCGCTGCTCCTATGCCGCAGAAGAGCACGTGTTTCCAGCGCACTTCGCGGGGACCAACTCCCGCGATCGCCAGCCAGCAGCACGGCAATAAGGCCGCTGTGATCATCAAGCAGAACGTTCCAAAACCGTCGACGAATCGCGAACGCATCAGGACCGTGGGCAATGCCAAGACAGCCAGTGCCCCCGCGATTCGCAGGAACGTCCAGACCACCGAGGGACGGGGGCCGAGAGAAACGATGGCCATTCCCAACGAGAGACCGAACAAGACCCCGACGTTGATCTTGGTCAATATCAGCGCGCCCGTGATCGCCCCCAGCAACACGAGTGACGTGCCGGTCCGCCTGTCCCACAGGCTGACGACAATCCAGAAGGCCGCTGCCAGCAGCAGCGCCACCAGTTCCTGCGGATGCCCCGGCTCGTTAGTAAATACGCTGAGATGAAAAATGCCGGCCATCCAGACGATTGCGGCAAGGCCCAGGCCCCAATTCGCGTCACGAGCCAATTGCCGGGCCGTCATCGCCAGAACGAGAGCCGTCAGTCCCCAGGTCAACAAGGCGACGGCCCGCACACCGTCGTTGCCGAGCGGAACGCCGAGCAAAGAAAAAATCGCCCACCGGTCGAGCAGATAGGCTGGGCCATAGATGAAGCTGTTTTGATCGTACAGCGCCCGTCCATCCAGCAACTGCTGAACGGACAGCATCATCTTTCCTTCATCGTCCCAAAACGGGAAACGGGTGAAGAGTGTGAAAAAGGCGAAGGCGATGCCGGCCGAGAACGTGCCGAGCAGCACCGCTCCAAGCACGATCCGGCGAACCGCGATACGTCGAGCAGGAACCGCCGTCAAGGACCGCAACGCTAAGGCCGCCTGCTCCTCCAAACGAACATTCCCCTGGGTTGAATCGCTAAATGAGTACGGGAGAGGGGGGCACAGCAGAGACCGGCGACGCGTCAACGAGTGGCTCATCGAGCGCTAGAACCACGCGCCCATCCCTACGTTAACTGGGGGCCGGTCGCTCAGCAATCAAGGATTCGCAGCGTTGCTGACCCCCCGCGAGGCATTGACCGCCGGGTCGGTGGCCGGTCGAGCGGCCCTGAGTGGGACGCGAGACGCTAAGGGTTAGGTCGCGTCCCAGTGCCGCCATTCCGACTGAGCTTGTTTCGAGACTACCTTTGTCCTAGATTCCCCGCCGCTTCTTGCAGACGATCGGGATTGCTCACGCGATCGCGCCTCATCTCATCGAGCGGAACAATCGCTTGCCACGGATCCAGTCGTCAGGGCACAACTCGCTGGTGACCGTCGGTCTGGTCACATTACTCGCGGTGTGCGTCTGGTTCGCCTGGCGAGTTCGCTTTCCCGACCGATCGACGAAGAGCTTGCTCGGCGATGAACCGCGGGCCGCACAGCCAAGTGGCCCCAAGCTGGCCGACCCAGCCGCATCGCTCGACCCGTTTCCGCCTGTCGAGCCGATTTCGTTTCCGCCAATCGTCGACGTCGACGGAGTGCTGCGACACGCCGGACAAAGCGATGCCGGTGTCACGACGGTCTTCGTTTTTTTGGCGACTCATTGTCCAATCTGCAATGCCTATCTCCCGGAGCTCAACCGGCTTCAGGAGGCCTTTGCGCCCTGGAACATCGAGTTTTACGGCGTCGTCGCCGACCGTCACACGTCAGCAGGCGACGCCGCGAATCACCGGCGGAAGTATCAGGTGGCTTTTCCGGTACTTTTGGACGCGTCCGGGAGCTTTCGTCGACAATTGCGACCAACCCATACGCCCCAGGCAGTGGTCGTCGATCGTCGCGGTTCCGTCGTCTACAGCGGTCGGATTGACGACCGCTACGAGGCAATCAGCGGCCCGCGCCGGCCCGTGTCGCATCAGGAACTGAAAGACGTGCTGGGAGCGATCTGCTCCGGGCGCCAACCGCAATTCTCGCGAACGACGCCCGTCGGATGCTTGATCGAGCCGGCGGATTCCGACGTGACCTCGCAGCAACTGACATTTTGTCGCGACATCGCGCCGATCGTCTTTGCCAACTGCGTGTGCTGCCATCGCGGAGGTGAGTCCGCTCCGTTTCCGCTGACACGCTACGAAGAGGTCCGCGACCGGGCCACGCAAATCGCATCGGTGGTCGAACAGCGCATCATGCCGCCCTGGCGGGCCCGGCGAGGATTCGGCCGGTTTCTCAACGAACGGTGCCTGAATCCCGACGACATCGAACGGATCACAGCCTGGGCCCGAAATGGAGCCCCACGCGGCAATCCGGCCGACCTTCCTCCGCCTCCTCATTTCGTTGCTGGCTGGCAGTTGGGAAAGCCAGATTTCGTGGTCGCGATGCCTGAAGAGTATGAGATCCCGGCCGACGGGCCCGACATTTATCGAAATTTCGTGATCCCAACGCAGCTGCGCCAAGAGCGCCTGGCGAGCGCCTTCGAGTTCCGGCCGGGCAATCCGCAGGTTATTCATCACGCTTGGGTCTATTTCGACACAAGCGGGGAAGCTCGCCGACTGGACGCGGCGGATCCCGGACCTGGTTACACCAACTTCGGTGGCCCCGGGTTCTCGGGGGCAAGTAGTCTCGGCGGATGGTTACCCGGCGGTCTGCCGAGGCGTCTGCCCGCAGGGGTGGGGCGCCCGATTCCGGCGCGCTCGGACCTTGTTCTTCAGATCCACTATCATCCGACGGGAAAGCGCGAGCGTGATCGGTCGAAGATCGGGTTCTACTTGGCTCCCCCGACCGCTCAATGCCAGGCGGGAGAGATCATGGTGGCCAACTATGATCTGGACATTCGCGCGGGGGCCCGCCAGCACCACGTCTGCGCGTCGCACGTGCTGCCGGTGAATACCTGTCTTCTCGACGTTACTCCGCACATGCACCAGTTGGGACGCAAAATGGAAGTGACGGCGGTCCTGCCGGATCGCACCGTCGTCCCGCTCGTCGCGATCGACGACTGGAGTTTCTATTGGCAAGATCATTACGTCTATCGAGAACCCATCTGGCTGCCGGCTGGAACCCAGCTGAGCCTGGAGGCCTGGTATGACAACTCGTCGGACAATCCGCAAAACACACATCTCCCCCCGCGCGACGTGTATTTCGGCGAGAAGTCCGACGACGAGATGTGCATGTGTTACTTCCAGGTCACGGCCCGCACCTTCGCGGAAATGCTAATGTTAGAGAACGACATGACCCTCTATATCCGCGAGCAGATGGAGCAGTATCGACAGGGAATGGCACGCCGCGGCGCACCGATCGCGCGCCCCGAGCGCGCCGCCACAACGCTCGGAAATTGACACACGGCCGCCGGGTGCCATCGGCGGCGGCTCGGGCCGCGAGTCCTCTTGTGCGAGCCAGGCTCTGACCACGGCGAAGGCCACGGCACCTCGCTGCTCCAATGGCGGCCGGGACGGGACGCCGGTCGAGTATCGACGTAATGCGTCCTTAAGCTCCCATCAACCACATCTCCGCTCCGGCCGGGTGGCCAGGACAACTTGTTGTCCTGGCTGCGAAGCAGCAAGAGGCTGCTCAATCAAGCCAGGACACAGGCACGGCCACCGGTCGGCGGTCATGGTAGTGTCTGACGGAACTTCACGGCCAATCGCTCGCTTCTGCCACGAGTCCCTTCGCGACTGTCGCAACTCGTGGAAAAACAAACTCTGTCGCCCCGGTCGGGGCTTCGGAGATTTTTTTGCGGCCCCGCGTCACCCAGGGTTGAACACCCTGGGCTTCTATGGGCCGCTTGCAGTCAAGCTCCGATACATTTTTTGTTTCCGCACGGACAGTCTTCGTTTTTTGGTTTTTGCTGGCCACCCGGCGGCGGCGACCGGCGGCGCGCTGGGGACTCTCAAAAAAGTCCCAGCGACGCCGGTCGTCGCCGCCGGCTTCGCGACCGAACCGGGCCGGTTTCCTCAATCGCGGGGTTGGTGCCCATCTGGGAACCGACGGCTGTCTTTGGCACGTGCGGCACATGGCCGCCACCAACTTCTATCCGCTCCAATCGTGTCTCACGATCGGAAGCCCAATGCCCATTTGCGTACGCGACGCATGGCAACAGCCCGAGCTGAGCGAGCCCTT
>DASZIA010000274.1:0-6032 GCA_035949535.1 Planctomycetaceae bacterium
GGAGCAGCTCACCGAGATCGAGAAGCGGATCAACGTGATGCTTCCCGAATACCGCCTCGAAGCTTTCGAAGCCTTTCGCCCCAAGGCTCCGCGCCCGACGGTCGCAGAGGCGGCGGCCGCTGAAGCTGCTGCGAGAAAGCCGGCGGACGAGCCCCAGCTCGATTTCAGCGTGGCTTGACGAGATCGCTTACGAGCCGCTGCGATAACAGGCCCGGTGCTGAAGCGCGAATAGCGCGACCGATGGGCTTGACCTCGGGCCCCAATTGAGCGGACCCAACCGCGCCGAACCGCGTCGACTAATTAGTGTGCGAGCGAATCGCAGAACGCGTTTTGCCTTCCCTCCGTTACCTCTGTTGCCTCCTGCTCCCATGCCTTGATTGTTGTCTGCATTCAAAATTCGGATTTTTGAACAGGAGGCAACAGAGGTAACGGAGAAATGCCGGACTATAAATCAGAAAAGCCCCGAGGACAGTCATCTCCGACCCCGCGGGAGGCCCAGGCGTTTGTCCGCAATCTGTGACTTTCGCCTTTCTTGGTGTCCTTGGTGCCTTGGTGGTTCAAGATTCCCTCTGGCTCAATCAATCCGCTCGCCATTCAGGCGCACGACGCGATTTGCGGCGAGACAAATCGGGCGCTGCGGTGCATGCGAGGCCTCTCGCAAAACCCGTCCCCTTATTTTAAGATGGCTTGAGTTGGCTGCCGGATGGAAGACGAGCCGCCGGACATTTCCCAGCGGCGAATCGGGGCAGGGGCGATGGCCAAACGCAACAACCACTATGACGCGGCGTTCGAGGCGTACCTCCGCCGCGCGGGCGTGCCTTTCGTCGTCGTCGACGAAGCGCGCCGCGCCCGCCTCAACCAGGTCTCGCTGAAATCGATGGACTTCATCGTCACCGCGCCGGGCAATCGGAACCTGCTCGTCGACGTCAAAGGACGACGCTTCCCCTCGGGTTGCGGTCCCGAGCGAGCGCGGGCCGGGCACAAGTGGGAGAATTGGGCGACCAAGGACGACCTGGACAGCCTGTGTCGCTGGCAGGAGGTCTTCGGCGACGGGTTCCGTTCGATGCTCGTGTTTGCCTATGACCTCTTGGACGCACAAGCGGCCAAAGATCTGTCGGCAGACGTCGGGATTGGCTCGGAGACAGACGGCTCCTTTTTTCATCGGGGGCGGGTCTATTCCTTTTTCGGCGTCTGGGCCGACGAGTATCAGACGGCCATGCACGCGCGCTCGCAAAGCTGGGAGACGGTCTCGGTGCCGAGCCGCGAGTATCGGGACCTGCGCATCCCCGTGGCGGAGCTCCTGCGATGTTGAACCTCATGCGCCGCATCGCGAGCGGCCAGCAACTCGGACCGGCCTGCCGGTTTTTGATTCTGCCTGCGGCGTGGGCCACCACCACAGCCCGCGCTGCCCAGGCCGGCTGGTCGGCAAACCTCCTGCCCGTCCTCGCCCAAGCTCAGAAAACGGCCGCTGCTGAACCGGCGGCCGAAACGGGCACTTGGCCAATCCTCGACTGGTTGATCGTAACGGTCCTGATCTGCGCGGCAATCTATGTCATCTGCCGCTCAAGCCGCCGCAATTGATTTTATTGCGACCACGCCGTGCACTGGATCCGACGCTTGGTGCCGCGAGACGATCACGCACGCTGCGTTGACGTTCGACCGCGAAAGCCGTTCTTGTCTGCAAGCTGGTTCCGTCCGGACTCCCAAGAGCAAAAATCAAGACTGTTTGAACAGGAGGTAACAGAGGTAACAGAGACACGACGAGAAAGTCTCAAAGCGCTTTGTGTTCGCTTTCCGAGGTCTTCCTCCGTTGCCTCTGTTACCTCCTGTTCAAAAAATCCGAATTCAATTAACTAATTGGAAGGGCGCGAGCCGACCGAGGTTGCAGCGAAGGGTGCCGCAGCAGCGCGGCAGAGACTCTTGTTTAATTCACCGGCCGTCCGCCGCGCGCGAATTCGCGGAACGCCTCGCGCACGTCGGAAACAGCCGCGTCGCTGCCCGTCAGCTTGAGGTAGAAGTCACGCGCCCCCAGCGGAATTGCCACGCCGAGCATTCGCTCGATGGGCGCGGTCGAGGCGCTGTTGGCTGCGGCCATCGGGCCGGCGTCGAACTCCCCGTGCAGATCGACCCAGGTCGCCTTCTTGCCGCCGACGTCGAGTTCTCCCCTCACCGGTCCCTTTCCCGCGGGAGAATGAAATTGGCCGACCCACCGCCGGATGTTGGTGTCGATACCGCCCGCGTTGGAAGAGCAGGTCAGCGTCACGTCGCCGTGCGGCGTCGGAATCTGGAACCGGGCGTCGATGAAGCCTTGCTGCGCGGCAGAGAGCTCGACCTCCTTCCAGCCGGCTGGAACCGAAAAACGAATCCCGTCAAACGATTTTTCGAACGGTCCTGTCCGCAACGCTTTTTGGTCCGCGGCCGATGCCGGCGCATTCGCGGAGGACGCGGCACTCGAGCGAGGCGCGACCGACTGGATCGGCGGGTCGGCCGGACGAGAAGATTGTGCTGAGTCACAACCACTCAGGAGCACCAGGATCGCCGTCACGCACGCGGTGACCGCGATGTGCCGCTTTGGGGATCCGAAAGTGCGCACGGCAAGATCTGCGTCGTGGCCCGTGTCGAAATTCGTCATAAGAGATAAATCGTCGCAATCGAGAAGTAAATCACGATCCCCGTCACGTCAACGAACGTAGCGACGAAGGGGCTCGACGCATAGCCGGGATCGAAGCCGAGCCGCGAGAAGACCAGGGGCAGAGTCGCGCCGACCAGCGTTCCCCACAGGCAGATGCTGGCCACCGCCTGGGCGATCACGAAGGCCAGCATCCAGCGGTTGACGCCCACGTGACTGCCTGGGAAGAGCGACACTCGCACGAAGCCGATCGCCCCGAGCGTGAGACCCAGCACCAGCCCCATCAAGAGCTCGTGCCGGATCACCCGCCACCAGTCGGACGGGACGATCTGTCGCAGGGCCATTGCGCGGGTGATCAGTGTCGCCGCCTGAGAGCCCGAGTTGCCGCCGGTCGAAATGCACAGGGGCACGAAGAAACTCAAAGCGACGATGGCTTCGATCGCGGTTTGGAAGTGGGCGAGCGCCGTAAACGTAAACAGCTCGGCCACAAACAGGCAGGCCAACCAGCCCGATCGCTTCCGCCAGAGCGTGAAGAAAGGAGCCTCTAAATAGTGCTCGACCATCGTGCCGACGCTGCCCATCCGCAGCGCGTCTTCCGTCGCCTCTTGAACCACGACGTCGATCACGTCGTCGTGGGTCACGATGCCGACCAGCCGCTGTTCGGAATCGACGACGGGAATCGCCAAGAAGTCATAGCGGGCCATCGTCTGGGCCACATCCTCCTGATCCGCGTCGACGGCGACCGAAATCACGTCCCGCTGCATGATCGAATCGACTCGGGCGGTCGGACGGGCCAAAATCAGATCGTGCAGCGAGACAAACCCCGCCAGGTGTCGCTCGGCATCGACCACGTAGACGTAATAAATCGTCTCGGCCGAGGTCGCCTGCAGCCTGAGTCGCGAAATCGCATCGCTGACGGAGAGATCGCTCGCCAGCGTCGCGTATTCGGTCGTCATCACCGAGCCGGCGCTGTGTTCCGGGTAGCTCAACAGCGTGCGGATGTCCTGGCGATCGGCCTTGGCGACCAGCGGCAACAAACTTTCCACGACTTCCGGGTCGAGCCGCTTCAGGAGGTCGACCCGCTCGTCGTGGGCCATCGCCTCGATCAACCGCGACATGCGGACACGCCCCTCGGCCGTGGCCATCTCGACCTGCTTCTCGATCGGAAAGAATCCAAACACTTCCGCTTGGCGGTCGATCCCGGCATGGTCGAAGACTTTCCAGGTGTCTTCGACCGAGAGGCCTTCGGTCCAATCCGCCACCGTGGCCGGGTGCAACTCGGTCATCAGGGCCGTCAGCCCCTCGCGGTCATCCTCGGCCAGCATCGCCCGCAGTTCGGGCAGCAGCAACATGCTCGTCATGTTCTGGATCTTTTCGCTTTGTCCCCGACGACGTCCGGCCGGGGCCCAATTTGCTCAAACAGAGTTTTGATTTCGAGATCGCGCGCGTCCGGCAAATTGTAGTCGCCACACTCGAAATCGCAGTGCCGACTTGGCGACTTTGACGCCGTTTTCTTCAAGCCCGATAAAAAAGATATCGACCCGCGAAGCCGTCGATGTTGATGCCGACGCGGCCGGGCAAATACCGCCCGGCGATGGACGCCATGCGGTCCCGATAAGCCAGCTCGGTCGAATCGGGGTCGAGCTGTCGCATCGCCTCAGGCAGGGGCGTCCGCAGGGTGCGGCCGCCGTCGGGCGAGCCGTCTCCGCCGATGAAGTGGTCGAGGACAACCGCATCCGCCACCTCGGCGATCCGCGCAAAGAAGCGGTCGGGATCGCGAATCGGCAGCAGGGGGGAGACCGTGACGACCGTCCGCAGGCCGGCCTCGCGCAGGCGGGCGCAGGCTTGCAGCCGGTTTTCGACCGAACTCGAGTGGGGAGGCAGACCGGGGATTTGCTCTCGATCCGTTTCGATCGACACGTGGACTCGCACGTCGCTCCGATCGGACAGGTCCCGCAACAGGTCGGCGTATTCGGCCACGCGGTGCGAATGGGTCTGGAGAATCAAGCGGTCAGGAGGCCGGCGGAGCATGGCTTCCAGCACCGAGCGGGTCACGCCATAGCGGAATTCTTGCGGGACGAACGGATCGGTCGAGCTGGAGCAGAAAACCGAAAACAGCCCGTCCGGTCCAGGCAGCGAGCGGGCCTTCGCGTCGATCGCGCTCTCAGAAAGCGGGCTGTCGGTCCTCCGGCGAGCCCAGGCCGCCTCGGCGTCGTAATTGTCGAGGTACGATTGGGCCGCGTTTGTACGCACTTCGAGAAAACTGCCCCAGCTGCGCCCCTTGAGCAGCCGGCCGTTGTGACGAACGTAACAACCGACGCCGCAAAGGGAGTTTCCGAACGTGCAGCCGCAATAGGGCTGCAGCGAGTGCGAGGTGACCGTCCGCAAGAAGCCGGTGGTCCGCGTCAGCACGTTTTTGATCGTTGTTTCGCTGATCACGCCTGTTCCATCGCTAGATCTCCCGCTCCTTGCCGCCTCCGGGCGCGGCACATACAGTGATTTTAGGCCATTGGCCCGGTTTTGTGCCGCGATGCACGCCGGCGGTCTTCGCACATCCTCGCTCGCGAGAAGCTGAGTGTTTCGTTCGGCGCTGCAGCGGTTCGTCGAAAACTATCTGGGAATGCCACCGGCCCAGGCCGGCGAACGAACCGATTGGCGGTTCGAGGTCAACGGACTGGGAAGCGACTGGCTGTCTGTGGCCGCGGTCACGATCGGCGCCCTCTTCATCCTTTATTTGCTCTACGTCTACCGGCGGGATGCCGGCAGAGGATCGCGGCGGATGCAGGCCCTCCTTCCGGGGCTGCGCCTGGCGGTGATCGCACTGGCGTTCCTCTGCCTGTTTCAGTTCACGCTTTCGGTCGGGCGAATCGGGCTGCCGGTGATCGCGCTCGTGATCGACGACTCGGCCAGCATGGGACTGGAAGACCGTTATCCGGATGACAAAACGAACGAGCTGGCCGACCAACTTGCGCACGCCGCGGGCGCCGGCACCAAAACCCGGATCGGCCTGACCCAAGCGATCCTGACCGGTGACAAGGGCCAGTTCCTGCGCGAATTGCTCGAGCATCATAAGGTGCGGCTGTATCGCTTCTCCGACGCGGCTACGCGACTGGGGACTCGGGACTTTGCCGGCCCGGGCGACGTCGCCGAGATCGCGGGAAAGATCAAAGAGCTCAAGGCCGAGGGGAGCCGCACGCGGCCCGGGCCGGCGCTTCGCAAGGTGCTCGATGATTTCCGCGGCAGTCCGCCGGCCGCGATTATCCTCTTCACCGACGGCGTGGCGAGCACGGGGGACGCCGACCGGTTGTCACTGGCCGCGGAAGCGGCGGCCGCCAGCTTCGTCCCCGTCGAGGCAGTCGGCATCGGCAGCGAGCAGCCCTCGCGCGACCTGCAGCTGTACGAC
>DASZIA010000275.1:0-6464 GCA_035949535.1 Planctomycetaceae bacterium
GACAATTCAGCGGCCACTGCGTCAGTGTTACCCGATCAACCGCAAGGTTTCTTGCGCAGTTTGATGAATCGCGATTTGGGGCCCGCGCGCCTGATTGTTTTGGCCGTTTTCGCAGTGGGATGTGTGCTCACCGCATTGCGCGTAATTCACGGCGTGTTGGCGGCGAGAAATGTCCGCCTGAGCGCGTCGCAGGCCCCTCGCAGGGTTGTTGCGGTTCTCGAAACACTCGCAGGCAAAGACAACTGTCCCGAGCTGCTCGTGAGCCGTTCGCATCCGATTCCGATTGTGCTTGGCACCTTAAGGCCGAAGATCCTTCTGCCCCCGCAATTTGCCGAGAAAGAGCGCCCTGAGGATTGCCGCAGCGTCTTGGCACATGAATTGGCTCACATTCAAAACGGCGATCTGTGGATGTTGGCTCTCGACCGGTGGCTGTTACCGTTGTTCTGGCTGCATCCCCTTTATTTGCGGCTGCGTCACTCGCTTCGGGACGACCAGGAATTGCTTGCCGATACATATGCCGCGGGGCATTCCAGCCGCGCGGACTACGCCGACATGCTCGTTCGCTGGGCCCGGCGGCTGCTTGCCGAAAAACGCGCGCGCCAGCTCGCCGGGGCAGTCGGCGTCTGGGACCGGCCGACCCGCTTGGCGGACCGGATTTCACGACTCTTGCATCAGAGTCCGCGGCTGGAGTTGTGCTGCCCACGGGCGTGGAGATTGGGAAGCCTCCTCTCGCTCATTGCGTTGCCGATGTTGCTTTCGACGGCCACCATGCGGCCCGATGTTTCGGCGTCGTCTAACTTTGTCGGGCGGCTGCCTTCGCAAACTCCGGTAACGAGCGGTAACGGCCCATCCAAAATCTCGCGTTGTTGCCGCGCCGCGCGTGCGACCACGATCCCGAGCCCCGAAGAACGCATTCAGTATTCGCTCGAACAGCCCGCAATCGCACAGATCCAACGACTCGGAGGCTCCGTAAAAAAGGGCGCGGTCGGATCGCTGTCGACCGTGACCGAAGTCAACATGGTGTTTCATTACACGGTTGACGGCCATCGAATCGAAAACACGATCTTCACCGACGAATCGCTGCCTCACATTTCCAACTTCCACCATTTGAAGATGCTGTCTCTCGCCGGTGGGCAGATTACCGACGGCGGGCTGCAGCGGGTCGCCGCTCTAAGAGACTTGGAAGGTCTGAGTCTCCGCGACGCTCGATTGGTCTCGTGCGCGGGATTGGCCGAGCTGACAAAGTTGCCGCAACTGCGCCGTCTGGAACTGACGAACGCTCCGATCTGCGACGCTGCCTTGGCTCAATTTGCGGGCCTGCGTTCGCTTGAGGAGCTCTCGATCGAGGGGGGCAGTCTGCCGGTGCAATCTCTCGAAGTTGTGGCCCGGATGCCCAATCTCAGAAGTCTTTCGCTCGATCTGGGCAATCACGTCATCGGACGCGAGGCTGTGTTGAGCCTGCATGCGCTGCCGAACCTCAAGCGTCTGAGCCTGCGCTGTTCGGAGATCTCCGACCAGGCTGTCCTCGAGATCAAATCGCTCACAAACCTGCGGTTGCTCTCGCTCGGCGATTCGCGAGTGAGCTGGCACGCACTGGCATCGCTTCGCCAGTTGCTTCCAGATCTGGCGGTGAAAACGACTCGGCAAACGCTGCGTGCGCGTTCCGCCGTCTCCGCCGAGCAAACCCGAGGCGACGCTCCGCGTTCCGAGGACGTGCTGTCAATGATTCGGCAGTTCGCTCACCTTGTGCGTGAGTCGCGAACGCGCGCGGCGGAGCTAATGACTGACTGTCCCGAAGACGCACAGCACAAGATTCTCTCGATTCGAATTTGGCCCTCCTTGCCTAATGTCGACTGGAAGCTCGCGTTTGTCGATTCGAGCGCCGCGTTGGCAGTCAGCAGCGAATTTGCGAATCATTCGGGCGCGACTTTGGTGTTTGCGTGCCGAATGCGTCGCGTCGGGGAAGAATGGAAGATCGAGGACTTGCGCGCGACACCGGTGCGCGAGGGAGTGGAAAAAACGGTCATGCAGTTTGCCTCGACCTACCCCAAGGCGCGAGCGACCGACGAATGGCTGGCGTTTCCGGCGAACGTGCTCTAGCCCAAAAGCCGCTCAATGCATGAGGCGATTGCCGCCGGAACGTCACAACAAATCGAGCTTGGTGTGGCGGCGCTGCGGGCGGCTGCACTTCGAGCAGAGCCCGTAGACTTCGAGCCGATGCCCGCTCACTCGAAATGAATTCTTGGCGGCCACCTCGTCGAGGATTTCGGAGATCGCCCCGTTCTGAAACTCGATGAGCTGTCCACAGACGCGGCAAATGAAATGATCGTGCTGCGGATACCCGTAGTCGTGCTCGTAAACTTCCCGACCGTTGGGCCGCGCCACGCGACGTAAGAGGCCGGCTTCCACCATGAGTCGCAGCGTGCGGTAAACGGTCGCGCGGCTGACTCGCACGGCTCCCGGCCTGGCGGCCAACCGGGTCGCCAGCTCATCTCCGTCGAAATGGAGATGGCTGGAGAAGACCTCGTCGAGAATCGCCGAACGCTCCTGCGTCAGTCGCAGGCCGCGGGTGGCCAAGAATTCTTCGAGCTTCTCCCGCGGAGAGGCCGAAACTTCCACCGCAGGCAGGTCCCCTTCGGGGATTTTTTTTCGGCCGGCTTCAGTCGTGGGATTCATTCAGGACAATCGATTGCAGCAGATTCATCAGGGCCGCTTCGAGCTTTTCCTCGGAATCGTAGGCCCCCGAGGCGATCGAAGCCTTGATCTGCGCCAATCGCTCGGCCCGGACTTCCGGTGATTTGCTCAACTTGTCCAGGAGCTGCCCCGCCGAAGAGATCTCGACCGCATCGGTCGGCTTTGAGGAGGCGGGGCTTTGCGGCTTGGCCGCGCCTGCCTGACCCGCCGACTTGACCGGTGAGATCGGTACGCTTCGTTGAAGGGAACCCGGGCCTTGCACTTCCATGTCGGCACTCCCTACCTGGCGAGCAGTTCGCTCGAGGGAGGAGGGGATTTCTCCCTCCTGGTGCCGATCATCATACCGCAGAATGGCGACCCGGTTCAATCGGTTCTTGGAACGGGCGGTCATCGAAGACTCCAGGAAACGTTTGTGTGAACACAGCTTGCGTCGACCGCCACCGTGTACAGATCGACGCACTTCGAGCTTAGACAGTGTCCACAACGTTCCCTGGACAAACACGAATATCGACCGGCCGAGGCGTGTCAATTCACGCGGCGACTCGACCGGATCGATAAATCTTCACGAACCCCTCCGATCGTGCCGGTCCCGCCGACGGGCAGCGGCTAACTCAAGCCGATCGTTGGAGTTAGTCCCACTCGACGGCAGAAGGTGCCTAGCCGCGCCAGAACCCACCGTACTGCGAGCCCGGCCTGTCGCGAAAGCCGCTTTCGACGCATTCTGCCAGGATCCGGCCGACTTCCGGAATGTCTTCACGTCGCACGTCGAGGTGCGTGCAGGCCCGCAAACGCTGCGGGCCGGAATCATGAATCAGCACACCCCGACTTTCGAGCGCGTTCGCGAGCTGGCTTGCAAAACCGAGCGCCGGGTCGACGTCGAAAAAGACCAGGTTCGTTTCTACCGCGTCGACATTGATCCGCAGGCCTCGGATTTTGGCGATCATCGCGGCCAATTGACGAGCGTTCGCGTGGTCCTCGGCCAGGCGCTCGACATTGTGTTCCAGCGCGTATTCGGCCGCGGCCGCCACGATCCCCGCTTGTCGGAGCGCTCCGCCCAACATCTTTCGCGCGCGGCGGGCCTTCCGAATCTCCTCCGTCGAGCCGACGAGAATTGCGCCCATCGGGCAGCCGAGCCCTTTGGAGAAACAGATCGCAATCGTGTCGACGTGGCGTCCGAGTTCCTTGGGCGAATAGCCGCGCGCGACGGTCGCGTTGAATAGTCGAGCACCATCCATATGAACCTTAAGCCCCAGCTCCCGCGCCCAGCTGGCAACGCGCGCGAGTTGCTCGATCGGCCAAGCGTGGCCGCCGCCCATGTTGGCCGTGTTTTCGACGCACACGAGGCGCGTCTGCACGAGATGCTGGTCGTCCGCCCGCACGTTTCCCTTCAGCTGCGCCACGTCGAGTAAGCCCCGCTCTCCGGGTAGAGTGCGGCACGAAACTCCACTCAAAGCGGCCGGGCCGCCCGCCTCGAAGTTGGCGATGTGGCCTGTCTCGTGAATGAGAAGCTCGTCCCCTGGCTGGCAATGCACGCGGACCGCCATCTGATTCGCCTGCGTCGCGGTGCAAGCAAAAACCGCCGCCTCCTTGCCGAACAGCTCTGCGCAGCGCTTCTCGAGCCGATTGACGGTTGGATCCTCGGCGCTCATGTCGTCGCCGACCTCGGCGTTGGCCATTGCCTGCCGCATGGCCGGCGAGGGCTTGGTGACCGTGTCGCTTCGCAAATCGTAAATGGGACGGCTGGACATCGATGGGTCCTTGAACGGAATTGGTTCTTGAACGGATAAACTATATGGATGACCTGGCGTGATGTACGATGACCGCACACGAACTGATTATGAGCAAAATGTCTAGCTGGTCGCCATGACTTCGCAACCGCCAACCCTCCGCATCGCCACGATCGATTGCTCGCGCGATGACGCCGCAGCGACGTTTGCAACCCTGCGCGACAAGCTCAGTCCGAAGGGCGACGTCGTCTCGGAAGCCGGGCGACGCCGCACGATCGAGATTTTCGGCGAACCCTTGTCCCCGCAGCAAGTGGTCGAGCGGATTTGCCGCGATGTCCGGGAGCGCGGCCTGGCAGCCGTGCTCGAATACGGCCGAAAACTCGACAAAAAGGAACTCACGCTCGAAACGCTGCGCGTGCACCCGACGGAGCTGGAGGCGGCTCACCGCCGGGCCGATCCCGAATTCCTGGCCACGCTCCGGCGAACTCGCGCAAACATTGTCGAGTTTCAGCGAAGCCTGTTATCCGGTGACGCCGTCGTGACTCGGCAAGAGGGCCCAGCCCGCGTCGAGTTGCGGCAGCGGTACTTGCCCCTGCGACGGGTCGGCATCTGCATCCCCGGCGGCGCGGCGGCCTATCCGTCGACCCTCTTGATGACCGCCGTCCCGTCGCAAGTCGCCGGCGTCAAGCAGATTGCCGTCGCCGTGCCACCAACTGAATTCGGGGGCTACAACGCCGATCTACTTGCGGCGTGCCACGAGTTGGGAATCACCGAGATATACCGTATGGGCGGCGCACAGGGCGTGGCCGCATTGGCGTACGGCATCGAGGGCGTCGAGCGCGTCGATAAAATCGTCGGCCCCGGAAATCTGTTCGTAGCGCTTGCGAAAAAACACGTCTACGGCGAGGTCGACATCGACAGCATCGCTGGGCCGAGCGAGGTGGTGGTGCTCGCCGACCAGACGGCACGGGCGGACTTTGTCGCGAGCGACTTGATCTCACAGGCTGAGCACAGCCCCGGGTCGGGGGTGCTCATCACGTGGCATCCGCCGCTCGCCGCCGCCGTCCGGCAAGAATTGGACAAACAACTCGCGCGGCTCGAGCGGGGTGACCTTGCGCGACAGAGCCTCGAGGAATACGGCGCGCTGATCGTGGCCCGCGACGCCAACGAGGCCGCCCGCCTGGCCGACCAGCTCGCCCCCGAACACCTGCATATCTCGACGGCGGAGCCGGAGGAAATGCTCGCCAAGATTCAGAACGCCGGAGCCATTTTCCTCGGGCACTTCACGCCGGTGGCGGTGGGCGATTATGTCGCGGGGCCGTCGCACGTTCTCCCGACCGGGGGCACGGCCCGCTTTGCCAACGGTCTTTGTGCAAACGATTTTTTGAAGCGATCGTCGGTGATCCACTACAACCGCGAAGCACTCGGGGCGGGCGCTGACGACATTCGATTGATGGCCGCCAAGGAAGGTCTCACGGCCCATAGCGCGAGTGTTGATATCCGCTTGACTGAAAGCAGGTAGAATTGCGGATCGCTGACTTCGGCTTGCACGTGTGTCGCTAGCGGCCTGTCCATTAGGACTCGCGGTGTGCCAAAAGCCTTCGCATTCAAAGATGCGACTCGTCGACGCTGTGTGCCATTGATGGGCATCGCTGTCGCCGTCCTGTCGGGGTGTCCACAGAGGATTGCCTCCTATCCAGGCGGCGTCGAGTTCTACATTACTGGACACTATTCAAGTGAATATGACACTGTGCAATGGATCGCCAGTGATCGCAAAAAATGCCCTTTGACAATCGAGGCGGATGGTCGGACATGGAAGCCGGATGACTTTGAATACGATCGTTTCCTCAAGGGCGGTGCCGAAACGATGAAGCTTGAGTTCACGAAGAAGGAGGATCAGCACGGCAAGGTTCATATCAAGGAGCAGAAAGACGTTCTTGAGTTCAATGGCAAGGGCGGCGATCGATTTCGCATTACTTGTGTTTACGACGCAAAGAAGCAACTGATCGAGATGCAGGCTTATCCAATGCTCCCTCTCAAAGC
>DASZIA010000276.1:0-21419 GCA_035949535.1 Planctomycetaceae bacterium
CTTTGTCTCGTGCCAGCTCCGCGAGCGCGGGCAGATTCGGGCCGGTCGACTGCGTCCAATTCAGATACGAACAGCCCGATTGGAATGCGGCCACCGCGTAGACAACGCTAGTAGAGAGCGGCGAAACCTCGGAATGCTCAAGCGATTCAAGCAGCTCCCTGCTGGAAAGGCTGTCAGAAGGCTCCGTCGGCGGATCGACGGAGGCGATATTGACGACGATCAAATGCTCCAAGCCGGCGACAGTCCGAAACTCCTCCAAGTCGACCCCGATCCGCTGCACGGCAGCTCCGGGCCGTTCGCGACGTGTCTTCAGCGCTGCAGTGCTCGCACGGCTTTCGATCTGAGGTCCCGAATTCAGCAACGCGCCAGTACGCACGTTTCGATCCCAGTCGCTCAGCACGGGCGACAGTTCGGCCAAGCGTTCGGCCGTGATGGTCTTCGATTGGGCGAGCAGACTCCGCGCTTCGACGGCGTAGCTTGTTTTGCGAATCTCATGTCCGCCGAGCACAAAACGGGACCAATCGATCAGGTTGTGCCCGGCGAATTCCGGTTGCTCCGTCACGAACCCGTCGGTCGCGCCCGTTCGCGCCTGCAGTCCGGCCAGCACCACGGCAAGTGCGGCTCCGATCTGCCCCCACGCGCCGATCAGCCAGATGCCGATCTTGCGGCCGCTCATGGGGTCTTCGCGCTCTGTTCGGAACGGGCTGCGGACGAGAGCCGCTCGCCGGCCCAGCGCATGACCGCGTCTTGGAACGTGGCGAAGGCAGCATCGGCCGCCGACTTGAGGGCCCCCAAAGGTGTGTTCGCGTCAGGGCGGGCGCGAGCGAACAAGTAGAACTTAACCTTTGGCTCAGTTCCGGACGGACGTATCGCGAATGAGAATTCCAGCGGGCCCGCGGCGGAATCGACAATCAGCAAGTCTCCGCGATCGCCCTTCAGAAGCCCCGTGATCTCTGTTCCCGGAATGCGCCGCACTTCGTTCTTGCGATAGTCCCGGAGACGTGCCAGTCGAATGCCGGCGAGTTCTGCCGGCGGACGGTCGCGCAGTTCCGCGAGCAGAGCCTCGATCCGCGATCGGCCCTCCGCGCCCGCCAGCGCGAGAGACCGCTGCGATTCTGCGAAATATCCGACCTTCCCGTAAAGTCGGTCCAATTCGTCCGCGAGAGTGCGGCCTTCCGATTTCAACTCGGAGGCCAGTTCCATCACGTACAGCGCGGCAATCGCCGCGTCTTTGTCGCGGCAGTAATCCCCTGCGAGGTAGCCGAGCGATTCCTCGGCCCCAAACAGGAAATTTTTCGCGCCAAAGTCGTCGATGGTTCTGCCGATGTATTTGAAACCCACGAGCAGGTTGTCGATCACTCGGACGCCTGCCGCCTCGCCGACCGCCCGAAACATCGGCGTTGTCACCACCGTCGTGCACACGAAATCGTCTGCCGCAAGTCGGCCCGCCTCGTGTCGCTTGCGAAGAACATAGTCCAAGAGCAGCACGCCAACCTGATTGCCCGTCAGCGGCAGGCAGCGGCCGTCGGCCGTCCGTACGGCGACCCCCAGACGATCGGCGTCTGGATCGGTCGCCAGCACGAGGTCGGCTCCGCTTTCCTCGGCCCGTTTGCACGCGGGACCCAGTGCGCTGGGCAACTCGGGATTGGGCAAATTCAGCGGGACGTTCGGGAACGCTCCGTCGGGGGCTCTTTGGGACTCGAGGATTTCGACTTGTTGAAATCCAGCCGCGGTCAGCGCGCGAAAGACGGAACTTTCCCCGACACCGTGCAGTGGAGTGAACAGGGCCCGCGCTCCCCTCGCCTTCGAGAGACTAAGTTCCTCGACCGCGTAGAGGTAAGCGCGGTCAATCTCATCAGCGACAAGCACGATCGAGCCGTCGGCCACCGCCCTCTGGAAGTCGACGGCAGGAATTTCGCCCGCCTCAGCGACGCAATCGACAATGCCCCGGTCGTGAGGCGGCAGAACTTGTCCCCCCGTCGACCAGTAGGCTTTGAATCCATTGTCGCTCGGCGGATTGTGAGACGCCGAGATCATTGCGCCGACGTCGCAGTTCAAGTGCCGCACGGCGAACGAGAGTTCGGGTGTTGCGCGCGGGCCGTCGAACAAGAAAACTTTCAGGCCGCTCGCGGCCAGGGTCGTTGCCGTGAGCTGTGCGAACTCGACCGATCGGTGACGCGTATCGTAGGCCACGACTGCGCGACCGCCCGCCGCTCCTTTGACCTTGCGGAGGTAGGCCGCCAGGCCGAAAGCCGACTCGGCAATCGTCCGCGCGTTGATCGTCGCGGTTCCGAGAGCGGCCATTCGTCCACGGCGTCCGCCCGTGCCGAAGGGAATCACTTCCCAAAACAGGCCGTTCAGCTCCGCGAACTTTCCCTGCCGAATCAGATCGATCAAGTCACCGCGATAGCTCTCGAAAGCCGCTCCCTTGAGCCAAGTCTTGAGATTCCGCACGGCTTCTACAGAAATCTGGCGCAACCCGGCCGCCCGATCGATCGCTGCGAGACAGGTTGCGGTGTGCGAAGAATCCGGCATGAGGGTCGAGGGCGCCTCAGCGAAATTGCGAGGTCCGAACGGAACCCCGGCAGGGAAGAAAATGAGAATTCGCCACGGGCGAGTTTAGCAGACCGATTGGGGGGCTGACGATTCGCCGTCGCCGCTTTCCGCCGTTCAAGGCCGACGGAACCTCCCAGGGCGGTTCGGAGAATTGGCCGCGAGTTCGAAAAAAAAGACGCGCCGACTAGGGGGTCCGGCGCGTCTCTTTCAGAGGAGTCGTTTCCGTCATCCATTTCTGGACGTTCAGTAATGCTTACGCCGGCCGATTGGCAGTTGCTGGGACAAAATTGGCTAGCAGCGACCAAAGTTGATTCGGTCGCATTTAACCCATTCGGCCAATACACTTACGATCCTAGACGCGATTGGATTTTACCGCACCGGAAAGGCGAAAATGCCTCGTTACGACCCGAAACGAATCGAGCCCAAATGGCAACGGTACTGGGACCAAAACCAGACCTTTGCCACGCCGGATGCGGCCCCGGGACGGAAAAAACTCTACGTCCTCGACATGTTTCCGTACCCCTCGGGAGACGGCCTGCACGTGGGGCATCCGGAAGGCTACACCGCAACCGACATCGTCTGCCGCTACAACCGCATGCGCGGCAGGCAAGTCTTGCACCCTATGGGATGGGACGCGTTCGGTCTGCCCGCCGAGCAGCACGCTGCCAAAACGGGGACCCACCCGCGCGAGACGACGTACAAGAACATCGATACTTTTCGCCGCCAATTGAAGATGCTCGGCTTCAGCTACGATTGGGCGCGCGAGTTCTCGACCACTGATCCGGATTATTTCCGTTGGACGCAGTGGATCTTTCTCGTCCTGTTTGACACGTGGTTCGATCGCGACTGCAGCTCGGTCGGAGCCGACGGTCGCACACGCAAGGGGCGCGGACGGCCGATTGCCGAGTTGCCAATTCGTGCCGAGATTCAGCGACAAGGAAGCGAAGCGGTCCGCCGCTATCAGGACAAGCATCGCCTCGCTTATCAGCAACTCGCGCCGGTCAATTGGTGCGCTGCCCTGGGCACCGTGCTGGCTAATGAAGAGGTGATCGACGGCAAAAGTGAGCGCGGCGGGCATCCGGTCACGCGGCTCAACTTGCGGCAATGGATGCTCAGGATCACCGATTATGCGGACCGACTCCTCGAAGGTCTCGACGATCTCGACTGGAGCGAGTCGATCAAGACGCTTCAGCGCAATTGGATCGGCCGCAGTCAGGGAGCCGAGGTCGATTTCTTCATTGGCCGAGCGGGCACTGGCGATCTCGAACGCGCCGCCGCCGACTGGAAGACAGAGCGGACGACTGCTGGATTTCCTGCAGATCCGACCGACGAGGTCCTGAGGATCTACACCACCCGGCCGGATACGCTGTTTGGCGCGACGTACATGGTGCTGGCGCCCGAGCATGCGTTTGTCGAGCGGCTCACGACTCCCGCGCAAAAACAAGCGGTCGACGCGTACCGCCGGGCGGCGGCCGGCAAGAGCGATCTCGACCGGACCGACCTGGCGAAGGAAAAGACGGGCGTCTTCACCGGCGCCTTTGCCATCAATCCGGTCAACGGCCAGAAGATTCCGATTTGGATCGCCGACTACGTGCTCGCGAGCTACGGAACCGGTGCGATCATGGCCGTGCCGGCCCACGATCTCCGGGACTGGGAGTTCGCGGTCCGATTCAAACTGCCAATCGTTCCCGTCGTGCAACCTCCGGTTGGTTACGAACCGACTCGCGAGGAGGCGGCACTCACGGCGACGCTTGAAGGTCAATCGAGTACTCCGTTCGTGGGGTTAGGAACGGCGATCAATTCCGGTGCGTACAACGACACGCCCACAGCCTCATTCAAGACGAAGATCACCGCCGATTTGGCCGGCGCGGGACTGGGTCGGGAGGCCGTCAATTACCGGCTGCGCGACTGGCTGTTCAGTCGGCAGCACTATTGGGGCGAGCCCTTCCCGATCTGGCACGAGCTTGATGCCGCCGGAAATCCCACGGGGCTTTTGCGCGCCGTGCCCGAAAGTGAGCTGCCGCTCACGCTGCCTGAGATGTCCGACTTCAAACCGTCCGGCAAGCCCGAGCCGCCGCTCGCCAAGGCTCCGGCCGAATGGCTGTACAAGACCGATGCGGACGGCACTCGCCTCGCGCGCGAGACGAACACCATGCCGCAGTGGGCCGGCTCGTGCTGGTACTACTTGAGGTTCATCGATTCTAAGAACGCGAACCGGCTCGTCGATCCGCAGAAGGAGCAATATTGGATGCCCGTCGACTTGTACGTCGGCGGGGCCGAACACGCCGTGCTGCATTTGCTCTACTCGCGTTTTTGGCACAAGGTGCTCTTCGACCGCGGATATGTCAGCACGGCCGAACCGTTTCAGAAGCTCATCAACCAGGGAATGATCTTGGGAGAGGCCGAACTGACGCGTTTTCGCACCGCGAGCGGTAGCGACGTCCCCGCCGATGAAATCGCGACAGGACCGGAGGGCGGCGAAGTCTGGTCGAAGACCAAGGAGGCCGCTGTCCCGACGAAGATGAACCCCGCCGAATGGGAGCGGGAAGGCGACGATTATGTGCGGCGAGTCGGCGCGCCGGGAGAAAGTCCCGGTTATCGGCTCTCGCAACGGATGGTCGTGCAACGAACGTACAAAATGTCGAAGTCTCGCGGCAACGTGATCAATCCCGACAGCGTTGTGGCCGATTATGGGGCCGATGCGCTCCGCTTGTACGAGATGTTCATGGGGCCGCTCGAGGCGACCAAGCCTTGGAGCATGAGCGGAGTCGAGGGGATCAGCCGGTTCTTGGCCCGCGTTTGGCGGATGATCGTCGACGAGCGGGCCGACGACATCTGCCTCAGCCCGGCCGTACGCGACGTCCCGCCGACGTCAGAGCAGCTCCGCGTTCTCCACCGCACGATCAAAGCGGTCACCGACGATTTCGAGAAGATGTCGTTCAATACGGCCATCAGCCGCCTGATGGAGTTCACGAACGAAATCTCGCCGGCCGACCCACGTCCGCGATCGGTGCTCGAGCCGTTCGTGCTGCTCGTAAGCCCGCTCGCCCCGCATTTGGCTGAGGAGCTGTGGCAAATCTTGGGGCACTCGTCGACTTTGGCCTACGAGCCGTGGCCGGCGTTCGACGAATCGCTGATCGCCGAAAGCGAGATCGAGATCCCGGTGCAGGTGAACGGCAAGCTTCGCGGGAAAGTTCGAGTGCCGGTCGACGCAGATCAGGCCGCGGTGGAAAGTGCCGCCCGTGCCGACAGCGCGGTGGCGGGTTACCTGTCCGGAAAGACCGTCGTCAAAGTCGTTTTTGTCTCGGGCCGGCTCTTGAACTTCGTGATCAAATAAGCCGCTGTGGACCTTCGCCTCGTTCCGCAGGAACCGACCGTGCCGAATCGGTACGGCACGTTTTGCCGAATGGACCGGGAACGCGCGGCTGGGGCCTTGATTCTGCGAAGGGGCTTGCGGAAGAATGGCTACGAGCGGGTTGTTTGCCTCGGAAGGACAAGGCGGCGTTTTCCGTCCAAAGCTTGGCGCCCTACGCAACTGACAGGGACGGCAGATGCCGCGTCGCATACCCGCAGGCCTCAGGATGATGCGTTCGACGGCGTTTCGGCTGAGCAAGCGCGGAATGATTCCCGATATCTGCTTGTGCCCGAGGAATACGTTGCCAGCAGACCCCGGAGACCGCCTCAATGAGCCATTCGCACCTGGGTGCCAAGTATCTTTTGTCGCAGATCGAGACCGACCGTTCCCTTCGCACCAACCGTGACAAACGTCCCGAGTGGCTCAATGCACTCATCGAAGAAGCGGCCGGCAGCTTTGAGCCATTAGTCGGAGTCGCTCGCGTCGGCTACGAATGCCTGCCGAACGAGGGGGGCTGGGAGGTCTCACTTTACCTCGGCACTGTCGAAATGGTCGGCGGCAAGTCGGATGGCCAAACGCGGTGTCCCGATTTTCGTTGCGACCTCAAACGGGTGCTCGAACAGTTTGCCCGCATTGACGAAGTGCAATGGACAGTCTTGCCAAACGGACCGGACAATGGGGACGTCGCGCAGCAATCGACCATCGTAATTGAAGGCCTGGTCGGCTCGAGCCGCGTGCGGCTGCAAGTGCGCTCGTCGGCGCCCGAGACGATCGGCCCGGGCCTGCGCGAGTTCGCCGACGGCCGCATCGAACCTGTCTAAGAGATCGCCACTCCGAGGGGCATCGTCGCGACTCCTATTTGAGTTCTGTGACGGCGTGAGGGCCGGGACTCGCGATTGGCTGTTTCCCTAGGACCTCGAGATTGAAGATCCAGTCGGTTTTTCCGGGCGCCGCGATCTCGATCTTGAACTGCGGATCTTCGGCATTTTTGTCGGGGTCGTTGTACAAGTTCGCCAGTCCGTCTGGGCCCCGTAAGCTTTTCCCTCGCTTCGAGGCCATCAAGCCTGGAGTCAATTCCGCAAACAGCACGACATACGACCCGGTCGGCACGCCGTCGCCTCGCTCGTACGTGTTAAACTCGAAGTCACCATCGTTCTTACAGATTGCTTTCGGGAGATTATCGCGGCCCGTCGGATTCTTTGGGTCATACAACAAGACGACCAACACCTGCTTTGGGTACGCCTCCCGCGGCGACTTGCCGTCAATGGTGATGTGGCCGGCAAATTTGGCGACGCTCGCTTTCGGCAACAAATTGAGGTCCTTCATTTGCTGTTCCATCGCGGTGTCCACACCGCTGGATTTTCCACAGCCGAGATTGAACAGCGCCAGCATCGCAACGCCAGCGGCCAGCCACGTTGGATGGATTTTCCCAAGCATACGTCGATCCTCAGGGCAGGACATTTTCGGTGCCCTCAAGCGGTCTCGCGACGAGCAATTTTGAAACGGGACAGTCCGAACGCCTCAAAACCCGCATTGAAGGCAAGAACAAGAAAACGAGGCCGCATAAATTGCGGCCTCGTCAACGCTTTCGTTTTTCCAGTCGTCAACGACTGGCCGTGGGTACAAGATTAGAATGCCGTATCGAGAACTGGCCTGTCGCCGCGGAACGTAATCAGGCGGACGAACGGGACGAGGCCAATATTCTCGCTGATCATGTGGGCCGAGCCGTCGCAAAACGCAAAGCCACACGATCCCGGATGGAAGGCGTAAAGGCCTAGCATTTCTTGGTTTGTGCAGTTGATGAAGCAAACGGGCGGCGTGCTGGTAGCAGTGTAGGCGGGAGAAGCGAGGCCGCTCGGAGTCGAGCCATAAAGGGTGAAGTATCCGTTATCCAAACAGCCCCAGCAGCCGCCGCCGTTCGTTGTCGGTTTGGCTCCGCTTGTGAATGCGTTTGGGACCAGGCAGGCCAAAGGCTTTTTCACACCGCGCACCCAAAGGTCCGGACGTCCAGCCAATTCACCGCAGAAAATCGTGGTCGAAGTGCCGTCCGTGATCATATCAATCGAAACGGCCTCCCTGACGTTGTTTGTCATGACCCCTTCGCAACATTTTTGGTCGCACTTCTTGAGGCAACCGGTGGCGGGAAACCACCCCGTGGTGGCATAACGATAGGCGCACTGAAGCCCCGGTTTGCAGAAGGTGTTGATGGCCGTATAGTCGCTGGCCCCTGCCCAGTAGTGCGGGAAGAGGGGCACTCCTGCCTGACACAAGAGGCAACCAACAAGACTAAACTCCTTAAAGGGATTCGAGATGCGCGGTGACGAAGGGCAGACAAACCCAGGAATGACTCTGGCCGCGGGTCGGGTGAGGCCGACAGTGCAGCATCCACCCGAGTTCGCCTGAGTGTACTTTGGGAGACCTACGCTACAGGAACAAATTGGCGCAAAGATCGGGCCGTTCATGCAGATCTGAGTGTAGACGGTATTCGCTTCCAGAAACGGAAGTAGCCGCTCGCCCCACGTGTGGATGTCGATGTTGTCTGGACAACAATTTGAGCAGCTGAAGCCGAGAGTCTTGAGAATCGGACCGACGTTCAGCAAGAAGGACGGTGGAAGATAGTTGTTGACGTCATGATAATTGTGCGCGGCCAGCGCCATCTGCTTCAGATTGTTTCGGCACTGAGCCCGTCGTGCCGCTTCGCGGGCGGCCTGGACGGCCGGCAGCAACAGGGCGATCAGCACGGCAATGATGGCGATCACCACCAGCAATTCAATGAGCGTAAAACCCCTTCGCCGATCACTCATCTCATGATCCTTTCAGGGACCGAATTGAAGTAAAACGACCTTCCTCAAACCTGGCAGGAACCAAAACGATTGCGGGCAGAGCGCGGTCGCAATCGCAATCGCGATTCGGAATGCGGGGACGCGAGGACGCGCAACAATGGGCTGGCTTATGCAGAATGATGAGACCAATAGGTACAAGCACCAAGCATTCTGCCGAGATCATGCGGAGAATCAAAGGTGAAAACGCCAAGAATCGAACGGTAAACACCGTTAATAAATGATTAACGGATGTTCAAAGTGCGGCAGTTCACGACTCGGCGAGCTTTTTAGCTGAGCTGACGCTGAAGTGGGAACATTCGCCACGCCGCCGCTGGATTGAATCTTCAGCGGCGCGTCGGCAGCAGTCGGCGACCCGCACACAGGGCGCGAACGTCGCTCAGGACCTTCGAGAACTACCGCTTAACGATGCGCGTAATCGCATGCTCGCCGGGTTGGGTGTTGGCGTCCTTTCCGGCGATTTCCAGATCGAAGGTCCAATCCGTCTTGCCCGGCTCGGTAATCTCGACGTTGAATTGAGAAGTGTCCGGGTCGTTGTACAGATTCTTCAGGGCGTCGGGCGAATTGGACCCTCCGCGATACGGATTCACCTTGAATGCCGCGAACAGCACCTTGTAGGAACCGACAGGAACGCCGTCGCCCCGCGTGTAGGTCGTGAATTCGAAACGGCCCTCCCGAGTGACGCGGGACGATAGCGGGAGCTGCTGAGAGTGTGGAGGATTCTTCGGATCGTACAGCATGATCATCAAGGATTCGTCGGGCTTCAGGTCCGGCGGCGCATGATCGATGGTGACCGTGCCGGAGAACCTGGCGATCTGTGTGCGAGACGTATTGGCCTCGCGCAGGCGATCGTTCAAGGCTTGATCCGCGCTTTGCGACGGTCCACCGCAGCCTGCGAGCGCGAAGACCGCGCTGGCACCGCATCCTCCGACAAAACGAATCAATTTGCGCGCCGTGGCTGACATTCCATGACTCCCGTTTCGCAAGTACCGGACGGCGTTGGTGATCGCTCAGCGCCGAAAACCGCGGCACCCTCCTTCTGAAATAAAACGCGGCGGCCCAAACTGCAAGAGCCGGGGGCTGCCCGGCACCCCCCGGCTGCTTGCGCTTCTATCGCGACCTTCAACGAAGTGTGCCGGATAGCCTTTAGAAGTTGTCGGTCACCGCAGAACGACCGTTGTAGGTGAGCAGCCGGCAAAAGACGAGGACGCTGGTGTTCTCGCTCACCATATGAGACGAGCCGTCGCACATCGCCAAGCCGCAAGTTCCGGGATGGAAGCTGTAAAGCCCCAGCTTGGCTTGGTTAGTGCAATTCATGAAGCACACGGGCGCGGGGGGATTCGCGGGAGGCGCGGGTGCCGCGGCCGTCCCGTCAAACGTCGAACCCCAGAGCTGATTCCAGCCGTTGTCGAGGCAGGCCCAGCATCCGCCGAAGTTACTGTTGACCGGCAGGCCCCCCTCGTTGGTGGGCCAGGTGGCAACATTGCCGCCAGCGACCACCGATCCGAGATTTTTCTTGACGCCCCTCTGCCAGATATCGGGACGTCCCGCTAATTCGGCACAGAAAATCGTGGTCGACGTTCCGTCGGTAATTTGATCGATTCCGACCGGCTCGGTCCCGGGTCGGATCACCTGCCAGTTCAACACACCCCGGCGAAATTTGCAATTTCCGCGCTGATCCGCGATCGAGGACTTGGCCTGCGGATCCCCGGCACCCGCGACAAAGTCGTAGTAGCTCCTCAGGCCGCAACAATAACAGTTGACCGCGGTGTAATCGCTGCCTCCGGCCCAATAATTCGGGAAAGGCGAAGGGGCACAGGGATTCGGACAGAAGCCTTTCGCGAAACAGTAGGCCAGGCTCTTTTCCTGAAAAGGGTTCGTCGAGCGGGGCGCCGAGGGGCAGACGTACCCTGGAACCACCGCCGCGGCAGGCCGGGTCAAGCCCGCATTGCAGGCACCGGAGTTGAGTTGCGTGTAACACGTGTTGCCGATGAAAGCCGGAGAAAAGGACGTAGACACCGGCGCGAAGATCGGGCCGTTCATGCAAATCTTGTTGAAGACGGTCCCGGCTTCCAGATATTGCAACAACCGCTCCCCCCAAACGTGAATGTTTTCGTCGCAGTGGCAGCTCGGGGTGAAGCACTTGAAACAGCACGTGCAGAGCTGGCTGCCCAGACCGACACCCACCACCATCGTGATCGCCGGCGGGAACATCTTGTTCACGTCGTGGTAGTTGTGGGCGGCCAAAGCAATCTGCTTCAGATTGTTTCGGCACTGGGTCCGACGAGCAGCTTCCCGCGCCGCTTGGACCGCGGGCAGCAGCAGGGCAATCAAGACGGCAATAATGGCAATGACGACCAACAGTTCAATCAGCGTAAAACCCTTCTGCCTGCGAGACATCACTGATCCTTTCAATGAAGACAAATCAAAACGGATCAATCGTCGACCTTGGCCCTGTTTTTTGACCTGGCTTTCATTTCCTCGAAGCCACGTCGAGCGCATTTACGGACACTTAGCATTCTCTCGCGTTGAATCGCAAAACTGCAAAGAGATTCTGTTCAAAAAGCCAACATGTTGCTGAAAATCGGGGTTTGACCAAGCTGTCGTTCACTGCTTGTCGCCCGCGCGAGCGATTGACCGCCCGCTCGAGCATTGTATGCTAAAAATTTTGCAATTGCGACGCGCCGGACATTTTCTGAATCACATCCACTCATCTGACGCTCAAGCGACGTCCCTTTGTCTGGCCCATTTTCGGGACGCTGTCGCTTCGCGGCGCCTTGCATCGACTCTCCGACGTCGCTGTGGTCTTCGACGGGAAGCTGACGACTTGAGCCTTTTAAAGGCGCCCTCGCCCCGACCCGCGCACGCAGTCATTCACGTCTGCGAACAGGGGAGCTATGCTGCACAGAGGTGACTTGAGATGCGGCCCCGACGAGGTCGAAGACATCCTGCGGATGCGATCGTCGAATGCCAAACGACGATCCAAACCCATCGCGGCTCGAAACGGCCTGCCCTCCTTAGCATGATTGCAAAGTGCGCGCTTAGCGGTTCTCGACCAGGAGAGGCAATAATTTAACACCGGGCTGATCGATCTCGGACCGCTGAGTTTTATGAAACAATCTTCATATTTGACCGCGGGGCTCGCGGCGTCCGCGGCAATCGCCTTGGCCGCATTCTTTTGGTGGCCTTTGCTCAGCGGCGGCGGATTCGTCGGCGGGGACATCTACAGTTACTATCTGCCGCAGAAGGTCGTCTATGCCGAGCATTTGCGGCACGCGGAGTTGCCCCTTTGGAACGACCGAGCCGGGCACGGTTACCCGATCGTGGGCGAGAGTCAAACCGGCGCTTTTTATCCGTTCAACGCCTTCCTTTACCGGTTCTTCAGCGTCAATTCGGCTTACAACTGGAATCAGCTGCTGCACTATGTGCTGGCGTTTGTTTTCACCTGGCTTTATGCGCGGGCGATTGGGTTGAGCCGGTGGTCGTCCAGCCTGACGGGGCTTGTGTTCGTTTATGCCTGGTTCCCCTCGCGATGTTGCTGGGAATGGGCCATCGTTGGCGGCGCCTGGATGCCGGCCGCCTTTTGGTGCGTTGAACAATTTTTGAACACGCTCCGCGGTCGGTTCTTGCTGGGTTTGACGGCGGTCCTCACGGTCCAATTGCTGGCGGGACATTTCAATCTCGCCTTTTTGACGATTCTCGCGCTTGGACCCTACGTCGTGCTGCGAGTGCTTTTCGCCAGACCGAGCGCGCAGCAGGCGTCGATTCGCGGCCGCGTTGGGCGAGTCGTGTTGCCGCTGGCGGCGGTGGCCTGCTCGTTCGGGATGGCGGCCGTGCAGCTGGCCCCGACCTGGGAATTGAAGCAGCTCAGCCAGCGCGAAGCGCCAGGTGTGGGCCATCGACTTGAACAGGGGTCGATTCCGTTCTGGTACTGGTCGCAGGTGGTACGACCCTGGTATTGGTATTCGGTCGCGACCGACCGCGACGCCGCTCTTCGCGCGTCGGAAGCCGAGCTGGGCGCCCCCACCAACCAGGTTGAGGCTCAGCTCTATTTCGGGTTGATTCCGCTGGTCCTGGCCCTCGCCGAGATCTTTCCGGCGATTCGCACGCGCGATCGAGTCAGCTTGATCTGGATCGCTTTGGCAGTTTCTGCCCTTTTGTATACGCCCGGCTGGTTGCTGGGAGTGACGCGTCATATTCCCGGATTTGATTTCTTTCAAGATCCCGGACGGTACGGCGTGATCACCACGCTGGGAGTGGCAGTGCTCGCGGGCAAATCGCTCGACCGGTTGCGGAACTCGGGAGCTTTGTGGCTGGGGCTGGTTCTATTGGTTGGTTTTGTTGGCGCCATGTGGACGGCGTTGACGCTCACATCGCAGGCCGAGGACCTCGCAGCAAGCTCCAACTATCCCAACCCGTTCGTGCTGGGCCACTTCACGATCTCGTCGGGATTCGCTTCGGGCTTGATGCTCGTTGGCCTGATCGCGCTCTTGCTGGCGATCTTTGCTCCCTACGTCCGGCGACCGTCCGACGGATCCGAGTCGCCCGCGGTTGGAGGCGTCGTCTTCACGGTCTGTGCGTTGGCAGTCACGGCACTCGATCTGTGGCTCGTGAGCCGCGTGGTCACCTACAGCGTGCTGGTCGCGGATCCGCCGATCAATCACCTGCAAGAGAGTCCGGTGCGAAAAATCCTGGCGGAGCGTGGCGGAACAGCGCGCGTCTATGCGCCATTTCCCAACTTGGGGACGGTACTCGATGCTGCGGCCACGCCTGTCTATTTGACCTTTGGGCCGGCCGCTTATGACGATCCCGAGCTGAAGATGCCGCCTGATGCCGCCGCGGACGCCAGCCCCGCAGTTAAATCTGAGACTCTGCGAAAGCAAATCGATTGGCTGCGGCGGGCGGGCGTCACGCACGCACTGAGCGTTCATGCCCCCGATGAAGTGAAACTGCCGGCCCGCCTCATCTGGAGGGGCTTCGATCCGCTCTTCAATCCGGCAATGGCCCGATACGGCGAGCCGCTGTACCTCTACGAGTTAGAGGGGAGCAGCGGGCGAATTGCCTGGGAACATCACGACGCTCACCATTCAGCGAAGATCACCGAGTTTCGTTCGGACCGTGTCACTGCCCAGACCGATGCAGACTCGCCAGGGCGACTCATCCTGACCGACCTCATGTATCCCGGCTGGCAAGTCACGCTCGACGGCAAACAGGCCGAGGCGTTGACGGTGGAAGGAATGTTTCGCGGCGTCGACGTTCCAGCGGGTTCTCACACGGTGATTTGGTCGTATCATCCGGCATCCCTATACTGGGGCCTGGCCGTCAGCGTCGGTACGCTCGTGTTCCTCGCGGCCTTGGCGCATGTGCGGTACTGGCACCCGCAGCGGTTGGCGTTTCTCGATCCGGCACGTCTCTCATGACAGCCCGCGGACTGAAAGTCGCAGCCGCCGCGATCGGCCTCACGCTGTTGTTTTGGTGGCCTCTCGCGCGCGGCGGCGGTCTGGTCGGCGGCGACACCTATCGCTATTTCCTGCCCCAGAAAGTGGTCTACGCCGAGCTGCTCCGGCGCCACGAATTGCCCGTGTGGAACAGCTTTGTGGGCTTCGGTTATCCGATTCTCGGCGAGAGCCAGACGGGCGTGTTCTATCCGCCCAACGTCGTGCTCTACTCGCTGCTGTCGGTGAACTCCGCGTATAACGCGAACTTCCTGCTGCATTACGTCCTGGCATTTGTCTTCACATGGATGTATGCCCGCGCAATCGGCCTCGCGCCTTGGGGCAGCGGGCTGGCGGCCCTGGTCTACACGTTCGGATGGTTCCCACCGCGGAGCGGCCTCGAATGGGCGATCTTGACGGGGGCGTGGCTCCCCGCAGCACTTTGGTGCTGCGAGCGATTTCTGCAGACGCGGAAAGCGCGGTTTGCTTTCGGCCTTTCGATCGTTCTGTGCGTGCAGCTGTTCGCCGGGCATTTTAATCTGGCGTTCCTCACCGTTTTGACGCTGACCGCGTACGTCCCCTTGCGGCTGTTCTTCGCTAATCGCGATTTGCCGACAGAGAGTCACTCCCGCGCCAAGTCGCTCTGCGGACTTTCGCTGGCTGCGGTTGCCGCGGCGGGAGTCTTGGCCGCCGTCCAGATCGCGCCGACGTGGCAGCTCATGCGATTGAGTCAGCGCGTCGAGCAAGGGCCCGATCACAATCTCAGGTCCGGAGCGATCCCCGTCTGGTATTTGTCGCAGATGGTCCGCCCCTGGTATTGGTACGCCCTCGGCACAGTCACCGTTCGTCAGGCGGACTTGGATGCGGCCCAGACTGATCTCGGCGGTCGGACCAATCCGGTCGAGGCCCATCTCTTTGTCGGTCTGGTGCCTCTGGTGTTGGCGCTCGCTTGGATCGCGATCGCCATGCGGACGCGCGATCGTCTGGGTCTCGTGTGGGCCGCGTTGGGAATCGCGGCGCTCGTTTACACCACGGGGCGACTGGTGCCGATCGGCGAGCATCTCCCGGGTTTCAGTTTTTTTTCTGCTCCCGGCCGCTATGGGCTGATCACGACGTTGGCCGTCGGACTGCTGGCAGGCAAGGCGCTCGACTGGCTGCGAACCACCAACTCGCTCGTGCTGCAAGTGGAAGTTTTGCTCGCGTTCGTCGCCGCGATGTACACAGGACTGATGCTGACGACCGAAGGGCAGGAGCTGCCCCAGTTAAATGGGACGCCGAACCCCTTCACACTCGGTGGAGTCGCCATCACCGATGGGATGGTCTCGGTGCTGCTGCTGGCCGGAGTGCTGGCGGCGCTTGTTGTCTGGTTGGGCCGATTTCTGGCGCGCGGGTCGACGCAGAGACTGGCAGTCGACTGCGGGCGCTGGGCCTTCACCGCCTGCGCGTTCGTCGCTCCGACGCTCGAGTTCTGGCTCGTGAGCCGAATCGTCACCGACAGCGACCTCGTCGACGATCCGCCGATCCGGCACCTCGAGGAGAGTCCCGTGCATCGGATTCTGAGCGGCTGGAACGGCGGAACCGCGCGGTTATTCTCGCCCGGCGCGAACCTTCCCTCGGTGCTTGGGGCCGCGGTCACGCCGCCTTACCTCACGTTTGCACCGGCGGCCTATTTCGATCCGTCGCTGAAAATGCCGACCCACGGTCCGCCGGCGGGCATCGATGAATTGGGCGATGCCACACCAACTCGAAAGGAAATTGACTGGCTGCGGCGAGCAGGCGTCACACACGTGCTGTCCTTTGATCCGTTTGATGTTTCGCGCTGGCACCTGACGCTAGTCTGGCAAGGTGTCGATCCGCTTCTAAACCCCGCCTTGGCCCGCTTTCAGAAGCCGCTCTTCCTCTATGAATTGGGCGGCACCCGAGGGCGGGTCGTGTGGGCCTCTTCAGCCGAGGCGCAGCCGGCGCGGATCACCGATTATCAGCCGAATCGAGTCGCCATCGAGGCACGCTCGCCCGTCGGCGCCCGACTGATTCTGACCGATTTGATGTATCCCGACTGGACAGTGACAGTCGACGGCGCTCCGGCCCAAGCCCAGTTGGTCGAGGGACAATTTCGAGGCGTCGACCTTCCTGCCGGCACGCACACCGTGGTCTGGTCGTACAAACCGCGGCTCGTATACTTGGGAATGTTCGTGAGTGCGGTCGCGTGGATCTCGCTCGCGATCGCGGCCGCCATTGTTTGGCTGCGTTCGCGCGCAGCGCATCCTTTGAATCGGACGGACGCGAAATGAAGGCGGCTTACATCAATCGGACCGGTCCCCCCGAGGTGATTGAGTATGGGGATCTGCCCGACCCCAAGCCCGCGCCGACCCAGGTTCTGGTGAAGGTTGGGGCAGTCGACGTCAATCCGATCGACACGTACATCCGCAGCGGCGCGGTCGCGATGCCGCTGAAATTTCCTTACATCATTGGCTGCGATCTTGCTGGAACAGTGGTCGAATGCGGGGCCGACGTCCGTGGCTTTAAGCCGGGGGATCGCGTCTGGGGTTCGAACCAGGGTTTGTTCGGGCGGCCCGGAACGTTCGCGGAATTGGCGGCCGTCGACGAACGCTGGCTGAATCCCACACCGACCGAGCAGCCCGACACCGAGGCGGTCGCCGGCGCACTTGTCGGAATCACGGCACATATGGGGCTGTTCGAGAATGCCGGCTTGAAGCCGGGCGAAACGCTGTTCGTGAACGGCGGAACGGGCGGAGTCGGCTCGGCGGTCGTCCAGTTGGGGAAGTTCGCGGGCGCCCGGGTGATCGCCACCGTCGGCTCTGCCGAAAAGAAGAAACTCTGCGAGAGCTGGGGCACCGACCTGGCGCTCGACTATCACTCACCGACGCTTGACGACGAGATTCGCCGCTTCGCGGGGCCGGGCGGGATCGACGTCTGGGTCGAGACGCAGCGCGACCCCACGCTCGATCGCACCGTCTCGATGATGGCGCCACGCGGCAGGATCGTGCTGATCGCAGGGCGAACCGCCCGCCCCGAGTTTCCGGTCGGCCCGTTCTACACAAAAGACTTGCGGCTGACCGGTTTCGCGATGTTCAACGCGTCTCCCGAAGAACAGCGGTCTTGCGCAAAGACGATCGCCGCGCTTTACCGACGCGGCGGCTGGAAACCGCACATCGGCCAGACCTTTCCCCTGGCTCGTGCCGCCGACGCCCACCGCCTCCAGGAAGAGAACAGTGTCCACAAAAAGGGATCGCTCACCGGCAAGATCGTCCTGGTACCCTAGTTGGTGAACGTCCACGAGACGCCTCGGAATACAAGGGAGATCGTCATCGACGACAGCCTGCCTCAGTCATTTTTTGCGGAACCGGGATATCAAACATTTCGTAACTCCCTTTGGAGATTGCGCCCATGACAAAAATCAATGTCAATGGCAAAGACTGTGAGTTAAAGGACGTCCCCGGCGAGACGCCGCTCTTGTGGGTGCTCCGTGATCACCTGGGGCTGACCGGTACCAAGTACGGATGTGGAATCTCCGAGTGCGGGGCTTGTACGGTTCATCTCGACGGAGTTGCGGTTCAGTCCTGTGTCACATCGGTTGCCGACGTTGGGGCGTCGAAAGTCGTCACCATTGAGGGGCTCTCGCAACACGGCGATCATCCCGTCCAGAAAGCCTGGATGCAGCACAATGTTCCTCAGTGTGGTTACTGCCAATCGGGCCAAATGATGATGGCGGCCTCGCTTTTGCGCAAGAACAATGATCCGTCCGATAAGGAAATCGAAACCCAGATGTGGAACATCTGTCGTTGCGGAACCTATCCGCGCATTCGAGCGGCGATCAAAGCTGCCGGAAAGGAGTTGCGCAAGTGAACAAGCCAACTGCCGAACTCACGCTTCGCGAACTGATCGAGCAGAATCGTGTCGAGACGGAAATCCGCCCCGCCACGCAGGCGATCCTCAATACAGTGGTCCTCAATACGGCGGGCTTCAATCCGGTCACGCGTCGCACTTTCCTGGCGGGTCTTTCCGCCGGCTCGCTCTTGCTGATGTGTCGCGTAGGTCGGGGCAACACCGCGGAAGTTGCCGACCCCGAGAAAGTGAATGCGGATGCGTTCGCACCGGACTTGTGGGTTTCCATCGCACCCGATGGCACGGTCACGGTTCTCGCATCTCGATCGGAGATGGGAACCGGGATTCGAACGAGCCTGCCCCGCGTATTGGCCGACGAGCTGGAGGCGGACTGGTCTCGGGTCGTCATTCGACAGGCGCAAGGGGACAAGCGACTGGGCGATCAAAACACCGACGGCTCCAACAGTATTCGCTTCTTTTTTGACACGATGCGAACCGCCGGCGCAATTGCGAGAACCATGTTGGAGCGGGCCGCGGCACAAGAGTGGAAAGTGGATCCGAGTGAATGTTACGCCGAGCTGCACCAGGTCAAACACAGAAGCACCGGCAAAGCGCTCGGGTTCGGCGAGCTTGTCGCGGTTGCTCGGAAGTTGGATGTTCCCGCTAAGCGCAGCGTGAAATTCAAGCCGCGTAACAAATGGAGGTATATCGGCAAGGACGCGCCCATTACCGACTTGAAGCAAATCGTCACCGGCCGTGCGGTTTATGGGATCGACGCCCGCCTGGACAATCAACTGTTTGCCGTCGCGGCACGCCCTCCGGTTGTCGGGGGCAAACTAAAGTCTCTTGATGATTCGGCTGCCAAAGCGGTGGCTGGCGTGGTCGCGGTCGTCAAACTGCCGAGTTTCAAGGGCGCACCAGTCTTTCAACCGCTGGGTGGCGTGGCCGTTTGCGCGACCAGCACGTGGGCCGCGATTCAAGGTCGAGAGGCGCTCAAGATCGAATGGGAGCACGGAGAAAATGCGTCCTACGATACCGCACAGTTTGCCAAGTCGCTGAAGGACTCGGTGAATCGATCTGGGACCGCGCTGCGTTCTTCGGGAGATGCTGCGAAGGCAATTGCCGGCGCGAAAAAAGTCGTCAAAGCCGATTACTCGGTCCCCCACCTGGCTCACGCCTCAATGGAACCGACTTGCGCCGTGGCGGATGTGCGAACGGACGCCCACGGCAAAGTCACCAAATGCTACCTGCAGGCTGCGACCCAGAACCCGCAAGCCGTCCAACAATCCGTGGGTCCAGCCATGGGCATCCCCAACGACCGGGTCGAAGTCGACGTCACTTTGCTCGGCTCTGGTTTCGGGCGAAAGAGCAAGCCCGATTATTGTGTTGAGGCGGCCTTGCTTTCGCGGGAATTGAAACGGCCCGTTCACATGACTTGGACGCGCGAAGACGATGTGCAGCACGACTACTATCACACCATTTCGGCGATTCACTGCGAAGCGGCGGTCGGCGACAATGGACGCCCGGTTGCGTGGTTGCAACGCGTGGCCTATCCGAGCATCGGTTCCACGTTTTCCAAGGGAGCCGACCGACCTGCCGCGTTTGAAGCCGAGATGGGCCATACGGATTTGCCGTACGACGTTCCCAATTTGCAGTTGGAAGTTTGCCGTGCCAAGGCCCACACGCGGATCGGATGGTTGCGTTCCGTCTGCCACATCCAGCAGAACTTTGCCGTCGGATCGTTCGTCGATGAATTGGCTCACGCCGCCGGCCGCGATCCCCTCGAGTATTTGCTCGATGCTTTGGGTGACGATCGCATGATCGACCTGGCTGCCGCGAAGCTTTCAAATCGCGGCGCGAGCGCCAAAGATTACCCCTACGATGTGGGCCGTTTGAAAAACGTCGTGAGGCGGGCGGCGAAGAACGCCGATTGGGCTCGGCATAAAACTTTGCCAAAAGGGCGTGGCCTGGGCATCGCGTGCTGCCGATCGTTCCTGGGTTACACCGGTCACGTCGTCGAAGTCACGGTCAGCCGGGATGGAAAACTCAGCATCGATCGAGTTTGGTGTTCGATCGACTCCGGGACGATCGTCATCCCCGACCGCGTGGCGGCTCAGGTTCAGGGCGCCGCCGTCATGGCTTGCTCGCACGCCGTCTTTGGGGAACTGACCTTCAAGCAGGGCCGCACCGTGCAGACGAATTTCGATTCTTTCCACGTCGCCAAAATGAGCGAGGCACCCAAAGAGATCGTCGTCGATATTGTTCCGAGCGAAGCCGCGCCGGCTGGAGTGGGCGAAACGGGTGTTCCATCGACGGCGCCCGCTCTCTGCAACGCGATCTTTGCTGCGACCGGCAAGCGGATCCGAGACCTGCCGATCAAGAATCACAACCTTTCCTGGTCTTAAGGGGAATCGCAACCTCAATTCGAGCTGTCGATCGGCTCGTACTGCCCGCGCAGGTGCACGAGAGCATCGGTCGGGTTCATGTTGAAGAGTGCCCTGCCGCCGGTCCCCCATTGCCCGCGGTGATAGTGAAACAGGGCGGCGGCGTCGCGAACCATGCCGACGGCTTCGAGGCCCTCCATGTCGCCCCCCTCAACGGCTTCGAATCGAATGTTGACGGCAACGAAGGCCGTCAGCATCCCCGACTGGATGTCGCGGCCGAAGGTGACTGAGTCGAGCCAATCGCATTCCAGCCACCGCAGGTCGCGCGGTTTTCCCAGGGATGCGGCGCGTCGAAAGAATTGTGCCTCCAACTGCTCGCGATGCAGACGGAACTTCCGAATGGCCCGTTCGCTGCGGCGTGCGCGCCAAGCTCGGAGAGGTGACCGCCACCAGGCGGGGGAAACCACGAGACTGCCCCTTTCGACTAGAGAGCGAGAATTCCTAATGGCCGATCCTAGAGGGCATCGGATGTTGGCGGCAAGCGGTGAGGATGCCGGGCGCTTGACCGGCGCGTCTCGGCCCCGTATTTTGCCCCCTCTCATCAGTCGTGAATTGAGCAGTTTCGCTTATGCCCCTCCTCGGTTCGCATCTCTCGATTGCCGGCGGCTATTACAAAGCGGTGGAAGCCGCAGCCGCGCTCAAGATGGATTGCGTACAGATCTTCACCAAGAACAACAATCAATGGAAAGGCAAGGCCCTGTCGGGAGAAGACGTGGCGCTGTTTCGCGACGCCATCGAGCGGACGGGCATCCGCATGCCGTGCGGGCACGACAGCTACCTGATCAACCTGGCAAGCCCCAGCGAATCGCTGTGGAAGCAGTCGTTGGACGCGTTCGTCATCGAAATCGAGCGGGCCGAGGCGCTGGGATTGGTCGGCCTCGTGATTCATCCGGGGAGCCGCGTCGATTCTTCCGAGGAGGAAGGATTGTGGCGGATCATCCTG
>DASZIA010000277.1:0-56339 GCA_035949535.1 Planctomycetaceae bacterium
CCGGGATGATCAGGGTTCTCTACGAGTCTCCTCAAGAGCTGGAGATTGATGCTCACTTTGATCTCATCATCCAGACCATTGAGGAGCACAAGATGGAGCGGCTGCTCATTGACGGCATGACGAGCTATAGCAGCGCCATGGGGGATCAGACGCTGTACCGCGATTTTATCCACTCCCTGGTGGCCTATAGTAAACACCATCTGATGACGACCTTCTTCAACTATGAAAATCCCGAGCTGTTCGGCGTGTCCAACTACATGCCGGATTTTGCCATCAGCTCCATCGTGGATAACCTCATCCTGTTGAACTTCGTGGAGCTGGGCACCTCGCTGCGCCGCGCCATCACCGTGGCCAAGGCGCGCGGCAGCGAACATGAGTTTGTCACCCGCGAGTACACGATCGGGCCAGGCGGTATCAGCCTTCTGCCGATCGAAGAGGGCAACGCCCTGCCCGCACTGCCGTTCCAGAGTTATTATGGGCTCCTGAGCCGTGCGCCGACGCGGCTCAGCCCTGATTTGCCGCGAGGCGGAGAGGGCGGCGCCCTCCGCGAAGCAACGTAACACTGCTGTTCTTGGCCTGCAACACGGAAGGGAAGCCATCCTCCTCCCGGAGCAGCGTATGCCGGAGCAGGACCGCAACCAAGACCTTGGCGAGCTCTCTGCGCAGCCGTTCGGCGTCGAACTGCCGCCGGCCACCCGTGCCGACCTCTTGGACCCGGCGCTCTGGCAAGACGGGCTGGCCAAGTACGCCCGCGCCACGAACCTCGCGGTCGCACTCGCAGATACGGCCGGTCGTCTGATCGGGGACTACATCAACCCCCGACCGACGTGGAGTTTCTTGCACTCCAAGACCCCGACTATTTCCTCCTCTTCGGCAGGGGGAGTGGGGTGTCCCTTCTCGCTGGCGCCGCTTTCGCCCTGTAGCTGCGTTGCCGACGCCTTGGCCAGAGACGGCGTTGTCGTGGCGCGCGACCGAACGGGGCTGGTGCATTTCGCCGTGCCGCTGGTGCTGGGCGGAGATCCATTGGGGGCGCTGGTCGCGGGCCAGTTTTTCACGCGCTACCCCGAACAGCTCCCTCTGGAGCACTTCGCCAGCCAGCTCCGTCTCTCCTCAGGGAAGGCTTGGGAGTTGGCCCGCCTGGAGCATCCCATCAAGCAGGCCACCCTGGAGGTTTACGCCGACCTGCTGGCGACCCTCGGCCAGACGTTTCTCCAGACCCACTATCACTCGCTCCGGGAAGCCGAGCGGCTGGCCGAGATGACCCGGCTGCGCGATCACGCGATTGCCGAGGCGACCCAGCGCAAACGGGTGGAGGAGTCGCAACACTTTCTCGCGGAAGCGAGCGTGGAGTTCACCTCCCTGGACTACGAAACCACCCTGAAGAATCTGGCACGCCGGGCGGTGCCATTCCTTGCTGACTTTTGTTTCTTTGATGTGGTTATCTCCGACGAGAGAATCCAACGGGTGGGGTGGGCGCACGCCGATCCGGCCAAGCAAGAACTGTTCGACAAGGTCTGCCGCTTGGTCCCAGCCTTAAACTTCAAGGACCACTCCGTCGCCGAGGCGCTGCTTACGGGCCAGCCCGACTTTGAGCCGGAAATCACCGATGCCTGGATGCAAACAGCCGCCACGAGTCCGCAGCATCTCCAGTTCATGCGGGATCTTGGCTTGGGTTCGATGATGGCCGTGCCGTTGATCGCACACAAACGGAAGCTCGGTGCGCTCACCTTCTGCTACACCGCGGCATCGGGACGCCGCTATGCTCAGAGGGAGCTACGGCTGGCCGAGGAACTCGCGCGCCGGACCGCCATGGTCGTGGAGAATGCCAAGCTCTACCATGCGCTCCAGGAAGCCGACCACCGCAAAGATGAATTTCTGGCTATGCTCGGCCATGAACTTCGCAACCCTCTTGCCCCCATCCTCAACGCCGTGCAACTGCTTCAAAACCAGAAAGACCAGAACTCCCGTCAGCAAAAAGCGCAAACCATTATTGAGCGTCAGGTGATTCAACTGACGCATCTGGTGGATGACCTGTTGGATGTCTCCCGCGCGATCACCGGTAGGATTGAGCTTCGCCGGGAGCCGATCGCCGTGGGCGGCATCATGGAACGTGCGGTGGAGACGGTCCGCCCCTTAATCGACCAACGCAAGCATGAACTCACGGTGTCGCTGCCGCCAGACCCGATTTGGCTGTACGCTGACGCCGCCCGGCTGGAGCAAGTGGTGACGAACCTCCTCACCAACGCCGTCAAGTACACAAGCGCAGGCGGTCACATCTGGCTCTCCGTCCAGCAGGAGGACGACAAAGCGGTGCTGCGTGTGCGGGATACGGGCCTCGGCATCACTCCTGCTTTCCTGCCCCACGTCTTCGACCTGTTCACGCAAGCGGAACGGTCATCCGACCGGTTGCAAGGTGGATTAGGTATCGGATTGGCCTTGGTCAAACGGCTCGTGGAAATGCACGAGGGAACAGTGAGTGTTTCCAGCACTCTAGGGCAAGGCAGCGAGTTCGTCGTGAGTCTTCCTGTGGATCAGTCGGTGGCTCTGTCTCAGAAGACACAACCGCCCCCAATCGAAATAGACGAGGCGATCAGTGCCGGCTTGCGGGTCCTGATCGTGGATGACAACGTGGATGCAGTGACGGCCTTGGAACTGCTGCTTCAAGAATCCGGTCATCTGGTGCGGGTGGCTCATACCGGCCCAACCGGACTGGCAGCGGCCCTCGATTTTCGGCCCGACGTGATGCTGCTGGACATCGGCCTGCCGGAGTTGGATGGTTGGAACGTAGCGGAGCGGATACGTCAGCAACCCGCTCTCCACGACATCGTGCTAGTCGCCATGACGGGGTATGGACAGAACTCAGACCGGCAGCGTTCCGAGAGAGCGGGGTTCGATCACCACTTTGTCAAGCCCGTCGAGTTTAGGAAGCTGCGACACGTCTTGGCGGCTGTCTCGGAGAAGGCGACTTAACGCCAAAACGGAGCCGGTACGAGGGCTTACGAATCGGGGCATGACCGAAGCCGGACTGGCGAAATAAAAGAAGTATGGCGGCGAGCGAGAAAACTCTGCGTGTGCTCGTGGTTGATGACAACCGAGACGGTGCTGACGCCTTGGGTTTGCTCGTTGAAGAACTCGGCAACCAAGTGCATGTGACCTATGGCGGGACGCAGGCACTCGACGTTGCGAACGCATTTCGGCCCGATCTGATGCTCGTCGATTTGTTAATGCCTGGGCTGGATGGTTTCGGTCTCGTTATTCGCCTTCGCCAGATTCCCGCCTTCGCTCAAACGAGAATCGTGGCCATCACCGGCCAGAAAGACTCGGAACTCAAATCCTCGGCCATGAAGGCCGGGTTCGACACGGTCCTCTTCAAGCCCGTTGCTCGAACAGAAATAGAAGCGGTCTTGGCCAGTGTCGTTCCTGGGGTCACACATCCAGGCCGGCCGCCAAAGCGAGCCCAAGAGCGTGCGAGCCCCGGAACAGAGCGCCGTTTGCCGATTGACGAAGCTCGACGAATCAGGAACGAGCGCAATTCAAAAACCCTTACTCAAGACGAAAGCGAAGCAGCTATCTGTGATGGGATTAGTCGCTTTCAAGAGGAATATCTGGGATGGACGTCGGAGCGGATTCAGGCCCACCTCATCAACGACCTCCTGGTGGTACGCATTTTCGGTGTTTTGACTCCGGCCGAACGTCAACTGGGCAAATCGGTGTCGCCCGAGAAAGGAAGGGACCTCATCAAGCAAGTACGGGTGCAACTGCTAGAGTTGGCGCGCCCGATGTTGGAATCGCTGGTCCACGAGGTCGCTGGCGTGAAGGTGTTGAGCATGCACCATGACATCAGTACCGTGAACGGCGAAGAAGTGGTCATCTTTTCATTGGCCGGCGTGCCTCGCTTCCAGTAAGAACCGTGCTGCCAAAATGCTTTCGTTCGAGGAGGGACCGTCTCCTTCGGTATTCGTTCGGCAGCAGAATCGTCCTGACCCCTCGATTGCCCTGAACTGCCGATCAGATCCCCCGATCCGAGCTGGCGCAGATCTTGCCCGCCTATTTCGCGTCGTCCGACCTCGGGGCGACATTTGAGTCAACCCGGCAAAAGGAACGCGTCCTAGGCTCCATTTGGTCGAGTTTTCAGCCGTTATGCGGCACGAAAACGCGTCGACCAAAAGGCGGGTGATCTGGATTCGGCGGACGGTAACGAGCTTGTTCTTGCGATCTGCGGAGATAGTCGTCGGTGATGGCGTGGCGGAGCTGGGTCGGAAGATCTTGGCCGGCGACGGGGATGTGCTTGAGGTTTCTCAGGCAAGACCGCAGCGCACGCATGGTCTGAGCCAAGCTCCGCCGCTTGGGATCGGCAGTCGGGCGCTTCGAACCCGGGACTCAGCGCCAGCCGCGATTTGAGCACTCAACATTCAGCAGCGAGCGAGGTCCACAGGCGGCCTCCCGCTGTGAATCCGCTCCAATTCTACCGGAACCACACCCCCAACTGGCCGATCCGGGCCCGGACTGAGCGGAACCGTCGGGCAGCAACTCCGGTCGTTCGCCTTCCGACTTCGTGGCTCTTTGGAACCGGACAAAGCGCGCGGCGACGAGGCACCTTTCAGTCCGCGCAAGGGCTTGCGGGAATCATAACGGCCCGCTCGAACCCCGCGCGATCGGTGATTACTGGCGATTGCTCGGAATCATCTCTACGATGGACGTGCTTGCCGCGCTCGTGAACACATCTGGCGAACCGCGATAGGACAAAAGCGGCGATGACAATTCACGGTGACCATACATCGCGCCGGATCGTGATCGTCGGGGGCGGAATCGCTGGGCTGTCGGTAGCGGTCCGGCTCGGCCAGTCAGGTTTTGCCGTAACGCTTTTGGAAGCCTCGCGTTTGGGACAGGGCGCTTCCACAAAAAGCCAAGGATGGCTTTACAGCGGCGCCTGGTTCGCGCCAACACAGCCGAATCTCGCGCGGCTCTGCTACGAGTCGCTGCAGCAGACGATTCGCTTCTGCCCCGATTGCCTGGAGCCGGCGACCGTGCCGATGATCTATATTGTCTCCTCGTCTGAAACGGCCACGTCTCGCTGGACGAACACATGGACTGCGGCCGGCATCCCGTTTGAAGAAATCCCGGTGAACGTTGCGCGAAAGGTACTGGACGAAGTACCTGGGCTGTTCGTGCAGCACGCGTTCCGCCTTCCGGACCGTGCATTTCGACCCGAGATCCTCCTGGAACGCCTCGGGTCCACTGCCCAGCATGCGGGGGTGGAAATCCGAACGGAAACGCCAGTGCGCGGGTTGTTGATGAATGACGATTGTGTACAGGGCGTTGTCACGGCCAAGGGAGAAGAAATTACGGCCTGCCTCGTGATCCTTGCGGCCAACCTGGGCGGATTCGAGTTGTGGCCGGGCAACGATCGGCCCAGGGCGATTCGGCAAACCGAGTACACCCGAGTGGCCCTCAAGACTCATTGCCTGGCCGTCCGACCGGAGCTGCTCGACGTGCCGTTTTGTGTGGTCGACATGGACGGATTCAACCACGTTCCGCACCGGGGCGTTTCGGTCTTTGGGACCAGCCGATGGTTGCCTATGTCGTTGACCGCGGGCCAAATGGTCGTACCCTCCGAGGTCGACCGGATCTGGGCGCTTGTGGGCCGGTTGTTTCCTCGGTTCCGCCGCGAAGGGCACGACGTTATCGAATGGGCCGGTACAACGGTCCAAGCGATGCACGTTGATCAAGTCGAGCCCGGACTTGCTCCGATGCCGACGGTAATCGATCACGAACAAGAGCCGCCTCGATTGTGGAACCTGCTTAGCGTGTTTCCGGGACGTGCTTCGTTGTGGCCGCAGCTTGCCGACGCGACGCGCCTTGTTGTTATGGAAAAGCTCGGCGTCGCAACAATGCCCTTAGCGGCCAGACCGCCGTGGGCTGAAAATTGACCGCAGGTGTCGACTCGCGTGTAGACGGCGGTTCAAAAACGTAGCGCCGGGCGGCCGAAAAACGTGGCGCTAGTTCAGGTCGGTTCTCCAGTCTGGTCCCGCGCGGCGTCGCTCCGGCGGGTGGTTACGTCAGTCTTTGATGCCGACTCCCGCCCAGCGCGGGTGTCGTCGAAACCACGCAAAACGTTTAGTCGGAGGACGGTCGGAGAAAGGTTCCATGGTCAGCGGCGTCCCTGCGAGCGACGCGGGTGCGCCCCAGCCGCCGTGGCTCCAGTTCCTCGTCAACAACTCCACGGTGAACTCGGTTAACAGTAACGCACTCCCCGTGCTGACAAATGGCGACGGCGGCTGCACGATGGAGCAATTGAAGCGACGGCAGAACATCTAAGTGACGCACGATTGAAGACGGATGATACGTGCCTTTCTCGGATGATGACCGAGATGACGCGGCAGAGCCAGCTGTCGTTCTCAGCCGGTGACCGCAGGGATATGATGAGATGTGGCGCTTTCTCTGGTGTTTCCATCGCCCATGGGCGTCATCCCAGTTCGTAATACTCTCAAAAAAGGCTATGCAAAGGGCGTTGTCGCTCCCCCGGGTGCGCAGGGGGAGTCACCGCGGGCGTAGGATTCGCCCGCCCGATCGAGACCGTGCTGATCTCCGACACACCACCTTCTTCATGATGCTGTACATCTTCAACTGCTGGAACATCTCAACGCCCGAGGCCGCGGCCCACAGCGAGAGCCTTTTTCAGACGGGTTGGTTCGTCGAGAGCCTGCTCACCCAGACACTCATCATCCACGTCATCCGCACCAACAAGATCCCGTTCCTGCAGAGCCGTCCTTCGTGGCCGCTGATGGTGATGTCCGTGGTCATTATGGCAACGGGCATCGTCATCCCGTTCACGCCACTGGGAAGGTATCTCGGGTTCATCGCGCTTCCCTCGCTGTACTGGCCGCTGCTGGGACTCACGCTCCTGTGCTACGTTGTCCTGACGCAGCTGGTCAAGATGTGGCTGCTGCGGAGGAAGTGGATCTAAATTCTGGTTGGCAGGGCCGACCCCGACTGAGGCGGCGCGTCACGGGTGAACGGCTACTCTCCTAAAAGGTGCAGTCGCGGGCGATGGGGCCGCACCCGTCACGGGTCCGAAATCAGAAAGTTCCTTCGGACGGATCGCCGCGCGCAAGGCGTTGAAAATCGCGAAGATGTCAATGATCTCCTGGCTCAGCGCGCCAGCGACGGGTGACAAGAGGCCGCCGCCGGCGAGAGCCATCCCGAACACGCTCAGAGCCATGCCGCCGATGGCGCTTTGGAGAGCAATCCGTCGCATGCGCCCGCTGATGTGCAGGAACTCGTCGACCTTTTCCAGCGAGCTGTCCATGATCACGACGCCGGCGGACTCCGTGGTGATATCGCTGTTCTGTCCGATCGCAACGCCGACTGTCGCAGACATCAGCGCCGGGGCGTCGTTGATACCGTCCCCCACGTACAATGTCCGAGCTTTGAGCGTCTCCGCGCGCACGATCGTCACTTTCTCTTCCGGCGTCCTTTGGGCATAGACTTCGCTGATACCGATCCGCTCCGCGAGGTAGCGCACCTCAGACTCACGATCCCCCGAAACGATCAGGAGGCGGTTGAAGTGATGCCGGGGATTCAGATGCTTGATGAAGGAAGCCCCCTCGACGCGGGGCTCGTCACGAAACCGGTACGTCGCCGCATAGCGGTCGTCGATGACCACGAAGCACTCGAGGCCGCCGGCATGGGCGGGGATCTGATCAGCTCCTAGGACTGGGGCCTTGGCGAGCGCCCCACGGCTGGTGATCCGCACCGTATGGCCGCCGACGGTGCCGCGTATGCCCTGGCCGGGCGGTTCGCTGATCTCGGTTACCTCTTGGAGCGGTATGCCCACGGCTGCTGCCGAGGCAAGGATCGCATGAGCCAGCGGGTGCTTCGAGTAGCGCTCCAGACTGGCAACCAAGCCAAGGACGTGAGCCGCGTCGGTGCCCAGCACGACGATCTGATCGGTGAGGCGTGGCCGGCCGTAGGTGAGCGTGCCGGTCTTATCGAAGATTGCCGTGCGACAGGTCGCGATCGTTTCCAGCACGACCGGGTTCTTCACGATGATGCCGCGACGGGCGCACAGAGAGATCGCGCCGATGATGGCGACGGGGATCGCAATCAGGAGTGGGCAAGGCGTCGCGACCACGAGCACGGCCAGAAAACGGTTTGATTGCCCGCTAATGCCCCATGCGACCAGCGCAATCAGTACCGCCAGCGGGGTGTAGTACGCACCGAGCGTGTCGCCCAGCCGGCGCATCCTCGGGCGGTTCTGCTCGGCGGACCGCATGACCTGCATGATCTTCGCATAGCGCGAGTCGGCGGCCGGGCGGGTCGCTCGGATCGTCAGCGCGCTTTCGCCGTTAATCGCCCCGGAGATCACTTCCGAACCGGGCGTCTTGGACATCTGGAACGGCTCGCCGGTCAGGAACGACTCGTCCATAACTCCGCGACCTTCGGTGACGATACCGTCCACCGGGCAGGCATCGTGAGGGAAGATGATCAGTGTATCGCCGACAGCCACCTCGCTCAGGGGTACATCCACCATTTGCGCGTCTTGACGCCGATGGGCGAGCGATGGCATTCGCTGAGCGAGCGCGCGGAGGACTGATGAGGCGCTGCGGACGGCGTAGCTCTCAAGAGCCTCTCCGCCCGAGAGCATGAGCACAACGAGGGCGCCCGCCAGATTCTCTCCCAGTAGGGCGGCGGTCACGATCGAGATGCCCGCAAGGAGGTCGGAACCGAACTGGAGCTTCACCACTTTTGTCAGAAGTTCGTAGAGGAGAGGGATCCCCCCGAATGCCAAAACGATCCACAGCGGGATCTGGTGCGCCCGAACTTCGCTGTGCACGCCGTAACGGAGAATCAGATGCAGCGCGATTCCCGTCAGGGCGACGCCAGCGATGATCAACATCCTTCGACTGGACCAGAATCCTATCAGCTTCGAGATCGGTCCATGAGGCGTTTGCGTTTCCATCGGTCGTTCCTGCGGCACGGCGCTCAGACCCTCACCACCGCACCCTCGCCTAGCAGCTCGAAAAGCATCACTCACAGCTCGAAGCCCAGTAGGCGTTCGCCTCGGCTACCAGCCGCTCCGATCGCGTGTCGTAATCCGGGAACTCTTTGGGGTGTACCCAAGCGATCTGTCGGTCAACACGACATCATCCTTGATTGTTCTTGACCTGCGGGCGTTTATGTGTCTATCGACAAGATGGGATTTGAACCGGCACTGGAGTCCGCAATTCGTTCGATTGGCGGACCGGATTTCGGACCGATCCGCCGAAAGTCCAGCCGGTGAGTTTTACAAGCCTCTGGATCACGTTTTTCGGCACCCGCCTACCGGACGATCAAATCGGCGTGGCGCGGTCCGGCAGCCATGACGGTTATACTGTGGCCGCGAGCTAAGCTCTCTCTCTGGCGAGCAGCCTGTTCGTTAGAGGACGCGTCGAACCCTGATCACCGACGTCAGTGAGAACAGGAAATGGACGCCGACTTTCCCGAAACACCAATTCCCCGCAAACGTTTCCTGGCGCTTTGCACCAGCGCTTTGGCGACATTGCTGGGCTTGCTGATTGCCGTCCCCGCCCTCGGATATTTCTTGGCCCCATTGCGCGGCTGGATGGGAAAATCGCAGGCCGGACCGGAATTTCAACCGATCGGGCCGCTGGACAGTCTGCCGGTCGGCCAATGGAAGTTCGCGTCGTTCGAGGTCGTAAATCAGGATGGCTGGGAAAAGGCTCGCAGCCGCCGTTCGGTATGGGTCCGCCGAAACGGGGGGACAGACACGGACGCTACGGTCCTCTCGCCCATTTGCACACATCTCGGCTGCCCGATCAGTTGGCAGCCCGATCGCTCGTCATTCAATTGCCCCTGTCACGGAGGGGTTTTTGACGCCAACGGTAAAAACGTCGCCGGGCCGCCGCCACGACCTATGGACCTTCTCGAATCGCGCGTCGAAGCCGGTCAGCTCATGGTCCGTTGGCAGGACTTCAAGATCGGCGTGGCCGAACGCGTCCCTGTCCGCGACTGATCTTCATCGGAGCCGCGAACCGCATGAGCAACGAATCCGCAGAACCGAAAGACCCCGGTTTCTGGGAGCTGCGAACCGGCTGGCGCCGGCTCAAGCACACGCTCTTGTTGGAGCCATTGTCGGGGGGTTCGCGCTGGGCGGCGGCGTTCGGCAGCCTGCTGCTGTTCAGTTTCGTGCTGCAGGCCGTCACTGGAATTTTGCTGACGATGAACTACGCTCCGTCGGTGCAAACCGCCTGGCCGAGCGTGAAGTTCATCCAGGACGAAGTGCCGCTCGGATGGTTGATCCGTGGAGCACATCATTGGGGCGCAAGCCTGATGGTGATCTTGCTCTTGGTGCACATGGTGCAGGTCTTCGTGTGGGGAGCGTACAAGCGTCCGCGCGAATTCACATGGATGGTCGGCGTCCTCCTTTTAATCTGCGCGCTGGGGCTGGCTTTCACCGGCTACTTGCTCCCGTGGGATCAAAGGGCGTATTGGGCAACGAAGGTCGGGCTGGGAATGATCAGCACCACACCCGGCATCGGCGACGGACTTCGTGCCCTGTTGCAAGGGGGACCGCAGCTCGGCAATCTCACGCTAACCCGATTCTTCACGCTGCACGCGTTCGTGCTGCCTGGCCTGATGGTGTTTCTGATCGTCGTGCATCTGTACCTGTTCCGCCTGCATGGGGTGACGACTCCTTGGTGGGAATCCCCCGCGCGGCTACGGGCGCAGTCGGAGCGGTTCTGGCCGGGACAGGCCTGGAAAGACACCGTTCTGGCATTGGCCGCTTTGATAGGGCTGTCGCTCTGGTGCTATCATTGGCCGGCGCCGTTGGGGGAAAAGTCGGACCCGGCGCAACCCTACGAAGCGCGGCCCGAATGGTACTTCATGTCCCTGTTCCAGCTGCTCCGGTATCTGAAGGGACCGTACGAGGTGTTGGGAACGTTCGTGCTGCCGGCCCTCTTTTTTGTGCTCCTGTTTTTCTGGCCTTTTCTCGACCGCAGCCCGCACCGCGACCCACGGCGGAGGCCCGTGGCGATTTCGTTGTTGGCGATTGGCACCGTGAGTCTGATTGGACTGACGCTCTTTGCCAACATGACTGACGTGCGCATGCACGAGCCAGTTGCCGCCGTCGCCCGCGCCCCAGCGAAATCTGTTGTGCCGGCTGGCCCGATCCAGAAACTCCAAGTCGCCGGCCTCTACAACAAAGAGTGCGCCAGTTGCCACGGAGTGAGCGGCACCGGTAACGCGATCCGTCCGGCGATGGCGACGATTCCCGACTTCACCAGTCTCGCCTGGCAAATGTCTCAAACCGAACTGGCGATCACGCACCAAATCCAGGAAGGTACGGACCCCCTGATGCCGGCTTACAAGAACACGCTGAGCCAGCCTCAGATTCTCGCCCTGGCCATTTACGTGCGGGCCTTTGCGATCGAGCCGGCGGCGACGGTTCCCACCCCGAGCCGGCCGTCTCCTGCGCAGGAGAAAGCCAAATCCAGGCCGGGCGAAGCCCGACCCGCCGTTGTTGCGCCCGAAAAGAACCCCGTGAGCGCTCCGGTCGCCGCGCGGATGAGCGCCGAAAAGGTTTACCGTGCTTACTGTCTGGCCTGTCACGGCGAGGATGGGCGAGGAAGCCTGGTCCGCAAAGCCATGCCCGCCGTTCCCGATTTCACCGACGCGAAATGGCAGACCTCACGCTCGGCAAGCCAGTTGAAAGGGTCAATCCTGAACGGAAAAGGTCCGTTCATGCTGCCGATGAAGGACAAGCTCGGCGGCACGGACGTCGAGCAGATGATCACCTATCTTCGATCGTTTCAACAAGGGAAACATGTGGTGAAGGTACAGCCGGATCCGCTGAAAGCTAACCGACCGGAAGGGTCGGCGCCTTTTGCGCCCGCCCCAGAAGAGAAGCCGCTCGCCCCCTCACTGGCGCGTTCCGAAAAGACTGCCGCTCGGATTCGCGTCGCGACGAGTCTCTATCGCGATTACTGCAACACCTGCCACGGCCCCGGAGGGAAAGGGACGCCGATGCGGAGCAGCATGCCGAGCATTCCAGACTTCAGTGATCGCTCGTGGCAACAATCGCATAGCGATCCACAATTCGTGGTCAGCATGCTCAACGGCAAGGGATCGTTGATGCCGGCCTTCCGCGGCCGGGTCAGCGATGATCAGGCCCGCGACCTGGTCGCGTACCTGCGTGCTTTGGGTCCTCCGCGGCGCACAGCGGTGGAGGCGCCAGAGAGCGACTTTGCGAAGCAATTCGAGCAGTTGCAGGAACAATGGAACGAATTGGAAAAGCAGCTGCAACCGCTCGCTGTCCCCGCAAAGTAGTCCGTGACGCGACGCCGCCGGCCGCTTTGCGAAACCTGGAAAATTTGCGACGCAGCCAAAGCATCACCTCCCGTTCTTACGCCGGCTTTGGGTAATGAAGCCGCTGCGTCTCGTGTTGAGGGCGCTCTTGTACCGCGCGAACGCGCAGGATTGACCGCGATTTGTTGCCGCGCAGACTACGCAACCGCCACGCGCACTAATTCGGTGCGATGTGGGGGGCCGCTTGCGGCTGACTCGGCGCTTCTTTTGGCGAAGTCGCTTCCTCCCGCAGCTCGGAGATCGGCTGCGAGAATGTAAGCCGCTTCGGCGAAGGGCTGACCGGGGCGTTCGGCGGCGGCACATCGTTCCAGCGGCGGAGGAACTCCATTAACTTCGCATACTCCTTGCCGGTCAAATTGGCCCGGACGCGCATGTGTGCCGCGACGTTCCGGAATTGCGAGTACGGTCGCTCGGCAAGGCTGGGTGCGTTGTGACAATAGCTGCAATACATCTGAAAGACCTGGCCCCCCGTAAGCGAATCTTCGTAAGAGCAGGCCGCTTCCGCTTCCTGGGCCGGAGACGGCGTACGCAGAGGGGCCGGGCCGCGCCAATACTCCGAGAGATCGACCGGCGTATTACGACAACCAGCCGTCGCTACGATTCCTGCGACGAGGAGGACCGCTCCCGACAACCGCCGGTTTCCATTCCGATCGTTTTGTCGGACGTGGCCCATGCTGTCTTCCATCTTTTTCACCGCGTGCAGGTCTTTGGGACAGGAGTGGGAGGAGAAGCGCGGCTACCAGCCCCAGGCCAGTTCGGTCATGATTTGGTTGTCGTGCAAGTGGACTGCCGGCTCACTGTTGATCTGGACAGCACACTTCAGAACCATTCGCTGATACGGGTAGTAGTTGATCCCGAATTCGTTTTGCTGCCGCCGAATCGGAACGTCGATCGGAGTTGCGTAGGTGCTGAAATCCAACGATGCAGCGTCGATCCCGTGGAAGTCCGCCCAACTGAACCGGTAGACAAGCTCGGTTCTCTGCACGTGCTTGTTGGTGGCGTCGTACGGCCGATAGGCGACCTGCGCATACCCCCCCTCGCGGCGGATATTGTTTGGGATAAAGGATTTTGCTTGCTGGTAGGTCGAGCCGTATTCGGCCCGCACGTCCCAGTTTCCTTGGTGGTAGTTGAGGTCCACCGCAAAAAGATTGATCGTGTCTTCAAACCCTTGAACGTAGTCGCCGTTGTGCATTCCGGAGACGCCCAGCTCCAGACCTTTTTCGGGCCACCACAGCCCCAGACGACCGCCGACGGCCGGGTCGCTTGTAATGACGTTGAATGTGTCGGTCATGTTCTCGAGGTTGGCCAGTTCATCGATCGTCGGGCTGCCCGCCGTCGCGGGCGTCAGGTTCAAGCCATTCGAGATGTATGCCGAATACTCCAGCTTGAGAGGGGACCTTCCCAGGTAGAACGCGCCCCGGGCTTGCACGCCGATCAACGACATGGGCGGCAGGACTTGCAGCCACGGCAAAGGTGCGCTGCCGGCGGCATCGCCGGGAAGTTTGTTGATCCATGGGTTATTGAGCCGCTCATTGAACCAGGCGATCGGCGCGACGAATCGCCCGGCGATGATCGTCAGCCAATCGTTGACTATGAAGTCGGCCTGCGCGAACGTGGGATTGACCGAGCCCCCGGCCCCCACCCCAATCTCGGCCTCTAACATGATCCAGTCATTGAGCAACAGGAAGAAATCGGGCGAGAACTCGCCGAAGTACGCGCCGCCCGGCTGACCCTCGATCTTGCTGTAGCCAAACGCCAGCGCGCCATAGATGCTCAACGGAGTCTCATTGTTCCCGCTGTGCAGGAACAATTCGTGAAGCTGGGCACTCAGTCGCGGTCCGAATCGTTCCTCGGAATCGATGTGTTCGACCACGTCATCGAGCCCATTGGCGAGCTCCACATCCCGCCGCGCCGCCTGCTTCGAACGACCGTCGAGCTCGGCCGTCAACGTCCGCAGTTGTTCGATCTCGGGGGTTTGCTTATCGAGCTGCTCCTTCAAGAGCCGAACCATTTTTTCCAGGAGCTCGATCTGCTTCCGGTCTAGCTCGACCCGTGTTTGTACCTTCCCGTCCGAATTCGTCAGTTTGTCATCGGATTGACTCGCGAGCAAATTCTCGGCCCCGGCCGAGGCAAAGTCCGATCCGTGCCCCAAGCTCGGCGATTGTGCCCCGGCGAAAATGAACGGTGTCGCCGCGGATTCTGGGAGATAGACGGGCGCGACGTTGGTCAAATTCGGCGAACGGGGTGGCGGCGTGGCGGCGTCCGCTTTTGCCTGCCGAGTTTGGTCCGCCAGCAAACGAACCATTTTCTCGAGAGATTGGATCTGCTTCTGTTGCAGTTCCACCTCGTTGTTAAATTGATCCGTTGGATCGGGGACGGAGACGGCCGGACGCTGGTTGCGCAGCGCCTCGATTTCGCGGCGGCGTTGTTCCAACTCCGAGTCGAGAGCTTTCACTTCGACGCTGGTCGAATCGTCCGAGAGGATCGAATGGGCACAAAGGCTCGGAAATTGGACGGAGGCACCAGTGCCATCGTCCGCCATTCGGAATCGGTCTGACGAGTTTGGGTTCCCGACGGCAACTGCCGGATCCGCATCGCGCGGCGACGGCTCGGCCCCCATTGCCGGCCGGACGGCCAACAAGATCAGCACGGCCCGAATTGCGTACGAAAATCGTGCATTCCGCGGTTTCCGACGGAACATTGGGAAGCAGTCGGTCGGTCGATTACCGTGGCGATCTTCTAACGGGAGAGATGCAGTGCGATGGCTGTTTGGAAAAATCAAATGGGATCCTGTACCGGTAATATCGGTTGAGCAGTCTGTGTAGATTAGGCAAATTTTTCTGATCGTAGCGATTGCGGCGAAGAATCCGCGTAAGCGGCCCGTTTGCTCATTCCGTCAGATGATTAGGACGGCCAGAACGGGCCGATGCCAGAGGTAGCTCTGACAACTGGCCTTTGTGAACGGCAATGTCGGATCGATTCCGCAAACTGCCCCAGGCGTCGAGACCGCGCAAACTACGGATCGAGGACTACGCTTGGACGCCGAATTTCGATCGAAAAGGACGTTGCGGGTCACGAGCAGCGTCGTGCTGACGATCCTCGTCGGCACGGCGTTCCTTGTGGCGATCGTGCACGCTGCGTTTGCGGCCCCGCCGATGGTGGACTATCAGCAGGGTTCCGTTTACCCGCCTGGAATGACTTCTGAAAACACATCCGGCGCGAATCCCGTCTATGTGGGTACCCCCAATCCGGTTTACCCATCGGGGACGAATCCAGTCTACACGTCCGAAATGGCTCCCGTTTACGCCTCGGGGATCGATGGCTGCGAGTGCGGCCCATTTCTGGGAGAATCGTCGGGTACATGGCAATGGATGCGGAGCCCCGACCAGGAACGGCGGATGGTGGCCGCGTTGTACAACCGATACTGCATCCGCTGTCACGGCGTCGACGGCCGTGGAGTGTGGGACATCCCGGACGTCCCTAACTTTACCAACGTCCGCTGGCAACAGTGCCGCTCGGATGCGCAGTTGGCGAGGATCATCTTGGAAGGCCGCGGGGCGTGTATGCCTCCCTTCCGCGGCGCGCTGAGCTTGGAAGAAGCGTGGGCAGTCGCCCGTTATCTACGGACGTTCGTCCCCGGCACCGAAGCCTCTCGCCCGAATTTGGAACTTCCTCCCCGACCTGCGGCCGCAATCCCGCCGACACCACCGGCACTCCAACGCGCGCCGACGCCCGGCGCCGGCAAATCGATGTGAAGCAAGCTGACCTCGGACTTCGACGAGCTCAGCCGAGTCGCGAGCGAAGTCGAGCCGCCACCTAGTCAGTCTCAAGATGAGTGCGATACCAATCCAATGTCGCAGCCTGGATCCGGAACGGATACCGTCTACAGCCCCGCCATGTCACGTTGTCGGGTCGGCGTCGCTCGGCATTTGTTAGTTGCCCCTGGGCGCAAGGCTGACCGTCCGGACCTACGGTTCAAGCGACCGCGACCCCGCATCACCTGACTGCCAGAACCGATGTGCCTCCAGTCTTCGACGGCGCATTTCCCCGATCGGTTCCCGTGCCCAGTCCGCGTCAGCCGCCGGGTCTTCCCGGCAATCGCCTCCCGTAGGTAACGATCGGGGCGGCAAGGCACGCAGATGCCGCGAGGGCCGGTGAATCGGGTCCGTCAAGCCTTCCCAAAAATGTTCCTTTTGACGGTTTCCTGTGACCGTGAACGTACTGGCGGAATTCACCGACATTCTCATTCCGGGATACTCATAAAGGAAATCAAAATCCCGGGATCTCGTCGGGAAGGTAGGTTTCCCGGTGTGCAGATTTCAGCTCTTCAAGCCGGCCGCTCCTTCAGCTGAGATCAGGGAAACCGCCTCGCTTGGACCTCCCCGGCCAAAGCGCCCGGGGAGGCCCTCGACGCCAGCTCACGCAGCCGACATCACGCCGTCACCACTGACCTCCGTCAGCTCGCCAACGAACCGGTGCCAGTTCTCACAAAGCTGCCGGCGGAGCTGGCTGACCCGTGCGGCGGAAACCCGAAACATGCAGGCCACGGCGCCCGTTGTTTCGCCGCGGGCCAATGTCTCGGCGAGCTCCCGATCCCGGTTCGACAACGTCTCGAGCCAATCGGCAAAGTCGATCCGCGTCTCCGCGATTTGAGCCGGACCTGCGGTCCGATCCTCGACAAGAGCCTCGCACCATTGCCCAGTCTGCAGGTTGAAATGGTCAAGGCGTTCGATAATGAATCCCTTCGTCCCGCACGCACGCGATGACATGATCTCCCGGCTGTTTCTCCGCGAGCCGAGTCGCCGCCCCGTGCGGACATTCCCGATTGCGAATCGGGCAAGTGGCGTTGCAAACGCGAGAGCCAATCTGCGCCGCTTGGCGAGGCGCACGAACAAGGCGTAAGCCTGCGCGACGACCTCTTGGATCAGCTCCTCGCGGGCTTCGACTGGGACTCGGCGAAACGCGTACTCGGCTTGGTCTCGAATGGTCGGCAAGAGCCCTAGGAATTTGTCGTTCCGGCGGCGAGAGCAGGCCTTGCGTCTCGGGTTTCTTGCGGTAGCGATCATGCAGGCGACCCTTAGAATGAAGTAAGGAACCGCCCGTGTCCGGGGCGGTCCATGTTCCAGAGAACAAAAGCCGCCCCGGCCATTGAGACCGGTGGCTCTCGGAGATCCGAAAACCAAATCAGGCGACGGCAGGTCGCTTGCGCCGTGGCTGGAAAGAGATCCGTCGCGCCTGCTGCGCTTCGTCCCAGTCGACTGTCTGGGGCTCGCGTTCTTGCGGGACACTCGTCAGCGGGACGAATCCCATACTGGAGACCACGGCCACCGACTCGCCGGTCGCCCGGGCCACGGCGCGGTTCAATTCGTTCTGGGTCATCGCTTCTTCTCCTGGAATGAGTGGGAGCCAAAAAAAAGCGACCGCCCCACAGGAGGGGCGGCCGTGTGAACAACACACAACCGCCCCGCAAGCAGGGCGCAAGAACGGAGCCTTGAGGTCTAGCCAGGGATCGACGGCAAGTGGCCTTCGATCCAGCGAGTCTCCGCCGCGAGTGCCTGACTTCGCTGGTCAAACGGTCCTAAAGTCGGCCCGCCAATGGGTGACAGGTCGGCGGTCCAGCGGCCGCCATCAGTCGGCTCGACGTGAGAGGCACGGCGAATCGTGAGCAAGCCTAATGAAACGAGATCAAGCTCTTCGCCGTAGAGGTAGCGCACCTGGCCGGTCGGCGCGATGAAGAGCTCCATCACACCGGCTCCGAGCGCTCGGGCCGCAGAATGTTTCTCCGCGGCCGGTCGACCAACAATCCATCCAGAACCGTTTGCACGCCGGAGAGCTGACTGGTCACGCGTTGCCGCAGGTTCTCGTTGTCGCGCAGTTGCTGTGGCTCAACACCGCGCACCACCCGCTGGGCTTGAGCCACGATCTCGTCGAGCTGGTCATTCGAGCGAATGTTGAGCCGACGAAACCGTTCAAAGAACTCGCCCAGATTCTCGACGACCGAGTCCCGGAATATCTTCGGCTTGCCATCCTCGGTGCCGCTCAAGCGTTCGGTCAGATGCGAGACCAGCTGCGACAGTTCCTGCAGAAAAGCCTGCTCTGCCAAACGCACTGCCTCGTCGAATTGAGCGGAGACCCGGCGGCATTCCTGCTCATAGAGCTCGGAACTGAGCCGCTGCAGATAGGCGGGCGGCTCGACTGATGGAAAATCCCAAGTCACGTCGAATAGGCCCCACAGGGACTGCGGGTAGTCGGCCGGGTCGAACAGGCGACCGAGTTGCTCGCGGGCGGCCGATTTGAGCGAGGCAAAGTGCCGGCCGAGATTGCGGACGGCCTCTTCGAGGTCGGCCTTGAGCGTGGTGAGCTGCAGATTGACCGGCGCGACGTCGTCCTGACGGATGAGCCGGATCCCGGGCTCGGGGTAGGGGAGGCTGATGCCCCGCCAGTATGAGACGATCCGGCCGCGGGCACTGGTCACGGCTTTGAAGTCGGGATGCTTTGTGTCGATCAGCTTCTTGCCGGCCGAGAGGAATTCGCCCTCGGCCCCGAAGGTGTCGGCTGCCTGCGCCTTTTGTTCGGGGGTCAGGGTCTTGCGGGTGCCGAACCAGGTAAACGACAGGCGGACGGCCGCGGTCAGGAACCGCAGCCGCTGGCCGGCTGAAGAGTCAGTGTGAGAGGCAGGTTCATCCAGAAGCGTTGTCATGCAAGAAGAGTCTCCGATTGAGTGTGGCTTGAATTCCAGGAACTTGAGCATGCAAGTAGCCGCTCAGTTATTGGCGGCGTTTCGGCTGATGCGGCGCCGGGCTTCGCTGCTGGCTTCCCGTCGATAGATGCCCGTCTTGTCCGCCGATAGACAGCGGCCGCTGGCCCAGTTCCTGAGGCGCTCGACCGACTCGGCCGCTGTGGCCGCCACAGGCACGATGTTTTTGCCTGCTTCGAGCAGGGGCATGTCCAGCAAGGCCGAGAGCCGGCAGCAGGCGCGAATCTCAGCCCCCGTCCAGTCGGCGTCGACTGGACGCTGCTGCTTGGTATTGAGGCCGAACTTGTCGAGATACATCTGCCAGATCGTCTGTTTCTCGCGCTGACCGGGCAGATCGACGAAAAACACGCCATCGAAGCGTTCGGCTCGCGAGAATTCGGGTGGTAGTCTCGACACGTCGTTCAAAGTTCCGACGAAGAAGACGTCGGTCTCGTGATCGTTGAGCCAGGTCAGGAGCGTGCCGAACAGGCGGGCTGAAACGCCCGAGTCAGTTTGCCCGCTGGAGGCGACACCACTAAGCGCCTTGTCGAGCTCGTCTGCCATCAGCACGCATGGAGCCATAGCATCGGCGATCTTGAGTGCTTGACGGATGTTTTGCTCGGTTTGACCGACCAACGAGCCCATCAGCGCGCCGACGTCGAGAATGAGTGTCGGCCGGCCCAGTTCGTTACCCAGGGCCTTCGATATGGCCGATTTCCCACAGCCCGGAGGTGACAGCAGCAAAATGCCCCGTGGCCGGGCCGCTGGCTTGGCTTCCGTGCGCTGCCGCAGGGCGCGCCGACAAAACTCCTTAAGCGCCTCCAGCCCACCAAGGTCGTTGAACCGCTCCTCACCACGGTGCAGCTGGAGCAGCCCGCTCTTTTTGAGCATCTGAGACTTGAGCTCCCAGATCGTCTCAGGCGCCAGGCGGCAGTGACGCACGATCGACAGACTGAAAGCACCCTCGGCTTCATAGCGGGTCAGGCCAGCGGCTGCGTCGAGAAGGGACCCCAAGCCGGCTCCGTCTGGTAGTTCGCCTGGCTTATCAGCGATCCCGGCCGCGATTTCCTGCAGCTGCTCGCGACTGGGTAGCTCGTGCTCCAGGCAGACAAAGAGTTTTTCCAGCTCGACGGGAATCTGCACCACGGGCGCCAGGATCACGACAAAAGTCCGGTTTTGTTTGCCAGCGGTGATCTGGCGGGCCAATGCCTGCACGATCTCCGGCGAGTTCAAGAAGCGATGGAAATTGACCAGGACCAGCAGGGCAGTCCCCTCCGGATCGGCCAGTGCACTCAACGCCCGCACCGCGGCCAATGGATCTTGGCCTGTCTCGGCGGGATTTTGTTTACCAATCAAAAGACCCCGGTCGATGTCCCAGGTCGCCAGCCGCCAATTCTCGGCGTGGCACAGCAGGGCAATCTCGGCCAGGGCGTCTTCGTGTTCATGCGATTCGATCCAGAGGCCCGTGAAGCACGCGCGCACGTACTCCGCCAGGCGCTGGGACAGCGTCATCGAGGATCTCCTATGGAGGTGGTGGGATGATTCAGTCACATGCTGCGTTTTGGGCCTGATCAGTTCGCAAATTTCGAAATTTGGAAAGTTAGTAGGCATGCGAGTGCAGACCCGAAAGTGGGATAATTCAGCTCTGTTGGAGGCGGCCAATCTCGCGTTCGAGACGAGTCACCTTTTGCTGTTGCTTCTCGACCGCGTGAAAGGCCCGTTTCAGTCGGCTCATCCAGCGGGAGAGGCATCGCTGCTCGGCTTCGAGCTTTGAACTGCGGGCCAGCAGCTTGGTCTGTCAACGACCTTCGTCGGCCAAGGTTCGAGGCGGTCGCAGCAGTCGTCGGCGAGGCTGGCTCATATCAGGCGCCCTCCTGTAGCTGCTGTGGCTGCCCTTCCTGGGCGTAAAATTCGCCCGTGAGCCGCTCGCCCGTCCGCTGGCCCAGAGCCGTCTCGATGAATTCGCTCGCTTGGCGGCATTCGGCTCCGGAGAAGCCCTTGGTTTCGACGCTGGTCTGGCCGGCAGGAGAGATGGTGATTTCGATGGTCTTCAAGTGGCACCTCCCACCTGAACTGAGACCCGGATCGAGCCGTTGGCGAGAGCTTGTTCGGTGACCGAGTAGCCCTTGCGGCGGGCTTCAATCTTGGCCTTCTCGACCGCATAGGCCTGAAGGAACCGATCTAGTTCGTGCTGGTCGCCCCAGCGGCCGCCGTAGTTGTCGAACTCGATCTTGCCGGCGTTGAGGTTGCAGACGGCCGGATACGTCCAGCCAGGCAACCGCACGGCCAACCCTTGGGCCGTGCCGCTAAAGAGCTCGTGCAGCCCATGCGCAGCGGCCGGCAGATTGAGACGCTCGCAAGCCGCTTGGACGGCCGACGCGTCCCGGACTTCGGTATCGATGGTGACAATGTGCGACATCCGTTCTCCTCATTAGCGAGAGCTCGTTGGCGGGGAGGGGAGTTCAGGGGGAGGGTTTTGCTTCGGCGGCAGCTCCGGGGTCGGTTGGTCCTCATGGGCCGGAGCAGGCAGCGCGGCGTTCGCGCAGGCCGTCAAAAGCGGGCCCTGAGTCGCGAGCTGTTCGATCAAGATCTCTGTGGCCGTGAAGTCTTCACTGGTGGACAGGAACAACGACCGGACCAGGTACCAACAGACCACGAGCGGCAGTGCTGCGGCGACGACAAGCGCGATCCCCTTGATGGACTCGGCGATAATCGGGTCGCGTTGACGCTCGGCAGCCAGCGAACGCCGTTCGTTCTCCAGATCCTGCCGCTGTTGATCGAGAGTCGATCGCTCGGTGTGCAGTTCCTGCTGAAGCTGGCTCGCGTCGCTTTGGACTGTCGACTCGGCTTTGATGAGCTCCTGAGTCGTCTCGGTGACAGCCTGGCTTTGTTTAGCCATCTGCGCGTTCTGCTCGGCCTGCCGGTTCAGGCTTTCTCGGGACAGCTCGACCACGCGCTGGTCGGAATCACAGCCCAGGTAGATGACAGTCATCGCGATCGCGACGAGCAGGAGCGGCCGCCTGATGCGGCGCGGGGTTCTTCGCATGCGGATTTCTCCAAAGGGAAAGAAGTCGGACCAATAGGCGCTGTAGGGCGCGGCGGAGCCGCACCTCGCGGACGAGAGCCAGAATCGTGGCCAAGAGCAGGAGCGTGCAGGTGCCGAAAGCAGTGGTCAGTGTCACGCGGCGATGCCTCCATGGTTGTGGGGTATGACTATGCAGATGCAGCAAAACGAAACGCCCGGTCGTCGGCTTGAATGGCCGAGAATCGGGCGTTTTTTTGCATCGCAATGTTGGGACTGACAGCTAGGCCGGACCCATCACGTCAATTTACCCCGAAAACGGGTTGGATTTAGTGCGATGGCAGCCTTGACTTGCCATCCATGTTCAACCGGTTGGAATTTCGGCGGCACGCAAAAACTAAACGGCCGACCTCTTGGCGACGGCGCTTGGTGCTGCCGACCTCTACCACGGATCTACCACGATGCCCCGAAAGGTCCTGAAATCCCCCGAGATGCGGTGCAATATGTTGCAATGTTGCGCGCTCGTGGTAAGGTGTTGAGCTGTCCCGTTTTGAAGCTTCGACGTGATGGCAGCGGATTAGCTTGGGGTGCAAGAGGTCGCAGGTTCAAATCCTGTCGTCCCGATTTCGAGTTCTTTACGTAGGCGTGCGCCCGCCCTGCCCGGAGCAAGAACGAGAGCCGAGGTTCAGTTGTCCTGGGCGATGCTCTTCGCGCTCACGATCTTCAGGAGCCCGAATGGATTATGCATCGGGCTTTGAGCCTCGAACTCGTCATCCGTTTTGGCTACGACCTGGAATCGCGGTCGTCCCTGGTCGTCCGCGAGTAAATGGCCGACGCCAATCGGTCGGCCGCCACCGCAGACGTAGCGAATGATCTCGACGACCGTCTCCGCGCGGTCATCGATGTCGCTGGAGCGCATTAGGATATTGGGAAATCCCATGACCTGCATGCCCATCGTGTACACCTCATCCTGTCCGCGGATGATTGACGCGAATGCAAAGCTGATCGCGTCCGACCCTGCGTCGTCGGTCAATTCGACCCAATCGTGGCCGCCATGGGCCAACGCGCTGTTGTCGATGAACACGCCCGCCCCGCCGGCTCGCACGATCGCCGCGCCGGCCTGCATCATCCTCAAGGCCGACTCCAGAGAACCACCGGGGCCGGTCAGCCCGACGTTCACCGTGTAACGGGCCACGACCGCCAGCTCGTCATCCGTGGGTGGCCGGCGACAAGAGGATTCGAAGATGCGGGCAAACTCATCGTCTGGGGCCATCGGAACGAAATCAATCTTCGCGCCGTTCGGCAGGGACAATGCCTCCGGACTTAAACGAAAGCCGGGCGGCAGTCGCTGCACGAGCCCGCCAGGATGCGACCAGTCCCCGGGTATGCGAAGCGTGATCATCGGTGAGTGGATTGCGTGATTCATCGCCCAGTGTCAATCCTGCCATCGAGGCGCCGCTGCAGCCGAGTCCGTCCGGCATAAATTAGCGATTTCTGTTACCTCTTCGTAGCGAAATCAATGAAATCCGTCTTGCCGCCGGAAGAGCGGATTAACTGCCGCCCCAGGGGCAAGAGCGTATGCTGAGTCGCTTTGCGCGGAACTGTAGCGCAGGGGCTACATGACCTCGAAAGCGGATTAGATCTCTGCAATGCGGACGGCCGCTCCGCAGGGGCAGTGGTCGGTCCTATTTACCGCCGGCGAAACGCGATGCTGTCGCTGGTGCACACAATGCCCACCCATGGCGTTACCGAGCGAGTCGCGCCTGCCGATTGTTTCGGCCTGACACGTGAGTGAATACCATTATCGGTGCAGGGCTGCCCGGAACGCGACGAATGAATACAAGTCGGCGAGAGGTTGTCGTAACGGGAATGGGGGCCGTCTCCCCATTGGGCATTGGCGTCGCTCGGCTTTGGCAGGGAATCCGGGCGGGACAAAGCGGCATCGACTGGATCGAGGACACGCTCGACCTCGATCCCTCCTTTTATCCAACTCGCTACGCCGGGGCGGTCAAGCAGTTCGCTGTCGACGAGCATCTCAATCGCCATTGTGAAGTTCGCGACGAAAAGAGTGTGCAGATGGGGCTGGTCGCGGCGCGCGAAGCACTCGCGCAGGCTGGACTCCTCACGGCGGACGAACTGCTGATTCCCGAAGCGAATCCCGTCGCCGTCATTGCCGGGAGCGGGCACGGGCCGTGTCACGAGGCGGACGGCGCCTATCGCGAATATTATTCCCGCGGGCCTCGCGCGGTTCGGCCGGCGACGCTCGCCAAGAGCATGTTTAACTCGCTCTCTAGCAATCTCTCGATTCACTTCCAGCTCACCGGGGCCAACTTCGTGATCGCGTCGGCCTGCTCGTCGGGAACGCTGTCCATCGGCCAGGCCGCGATTCTCATCCGCAGCGGTTGCGTTGATTGTGTCCTGTGTGGCGGGGCCGATGCGCCGATCACCCAGGCGATCTTCACCGGTTGGACCAACATGCGCGTTATGGCCCGGCACGACGAGCCACAAAAAGCATCGCGCCCGTTCGATGCGAAGCGCAATGGTCTCGTTTTGGCGGAAGGAGCGGCTATGGTCGTGCTCGAGTCGCGAGGCAGCTCAGAGCGGCGCGGCGCACGGCCCCTGGCAAGCGTGCTGGGCCACGGAACCTCCAGTGACGCACACCACATCACGGCTCCCACAGTGGCCGGGCAGGTCGCCGCAATGCGCTCGTGCCTGGCCGATGCAGATCTGGATCGCGAACGCGTTGACTATTTGAATCTGCATGGTACGGCAACGCGGACCAACGACGAGACCGAGGCGCGGGCCGTCGCCGAAGTGTTCGGCCGCTGCGGCGAGCGCATGCCGGCGAGCTCGACGAAATCGATGCTCGGCCATGCGCTGGGTGCCAGCGGAGCGCTCGAATTCGTGATTTGTGTCGAAGCCCTCCGCCACGGATTCGTGCCGCCGACGATCAACTGCGAGGAGCCTGATCCCGACGTCGGTCTCGACTACGTGCCCCGAGTTGGCCGATCGCATCCCGTGCAAGTCGCAATGTCGAACTCGTTCGCCTTCGGTGGCAGCAATGCGTGCATCCTGTTGGGAAGGAACCAATGAATACGGAGGCCCGCGCGCAGGTCGTCGAGCAGTTGAAGCCCGTCTTGTCGAGAGTCTCGAATGGACGGGCTCAGATCGATCATTTGTCGGAGGATGCACGCATCATCGAAGACATCGGACTCGCGTCACTCGATCTGTTAGAATTGCGATTCGAACTCGAAACCGCCTGGAACGCCCAGATCACTGACGAGGAAGCGATCTCACTGAAAACGATTCGTGATGTTGTCGACTTAGTAGTCGAAAAGTCGAGGAGCAACACAGCGTAAGCTTTCAGATAAGAAACGCCGGCGGCTCGACCGCCAAATGGACGTCCGGCTTTGAAAGGCGGGGACCGGCAAAGGAACGTGTCCGCGAGCGTCACGGTCTCCCCGATAACCCCGTATTCGGTCAATTGTCGATTCGGCAACGAGACTAGATGCACTCGGACGACAGCCAACTCATGCGACGGATCCAGGAAGGAGAATTCTCCTTCTTCGAGGTCCTCGTCGAACGCTACAGGCCCGCGCTACTCCGGGTTGCACTCGGAATGCTCAATGATGCGGCACTTGCCGAAGACGTTGTCCAAGAGACGTTTCTGGCGGTCTTCGCGTCTCGCCATACGTTTAATCCTGCATTTCATTTTCGGACGTGGCTCTGGACGATTCTGTTGAATCTTTGCCGCGCCCAGCGAAAGCGCCTCGCTCGCCGACCGCAGGTCGTGTCCCGCTCGACACTCACCGCAAGCGAGCGCGCGAACATCGCCGATCGGTCTACGTCTGAAACCGCATTGGCGGCCCTGCTTATCCGCGAACGCGGCGCTCAATTGCAAGGGTTTCTGAACGAGTTGCCTGACGCGCAAGCGGACGCGATTCGTCTCCGTTTTTTTGCCGGGCTCAAGTACGAAGAAATTGCCCAGTCCATGGGTGTGAGCTTAGGCGGCGCGAAGTTACGGGTGCGCAGCGGGCTCCGCAAACTGTCCGAGCGACTTCTCGGAGACGAGGAGAGATCCAATGAACTGTGACGAGGCTTTCGATGCGCTGACCGATCCTGTGTCGGCCGACGCAGCCGAACTCGGGGAACATCTTTTTAAATGTCCCCGCTGCCGGGAACTTAAACAGGTACTCGAGCCGGCCCTCTCATTGTTGTGTGGGGAACTGCCAGCCGAGCCGGCGATGCCAGCCGCACTGCCGAACGAGGGTCGCAGAGACGACCACACCGTTCCCTCGCAGAAGTCGTTTCTCAGCGTCGTGGCGATCGGCGTGGCGGAGGCAGCGGCCGCTCGATTGGGGTCACAAAGTGCACCCAGCGGCAGTCGCTCTGTCGTTCAGGTGCCGGGCCACCGAATGGGCGGCAGGGCCTTGCAGGGTCTCTCATGCGCCGTGTTAGGGGGGCTGGCTGTGTTTTGTATCGGGCTCTGGAATGCGAAGTCCGACGTTGCACCCCAACCGTTGCTTGTGCCGGGTGTGATTCCAGCCGGTGTGTGCACGAGAAATGCCGTCCCGCAGAAAGCGACGCAACCGCGCGAAAATGCGCGAGCTGTCATCCTTTCGTGCGTCGCTTGCCATTTGCGAGATCATCAACCGCGCATCGAGCCGCTCCCGACCTCTCTTTTTCAGTCCCCTCGACGCGCGGCCGACCGTGTTCTCCTCGCGTGGGGCCAGACCGAAGTCGTGAACGGCCACCGACCAATTCCAATGACCGATTTCCTGGCGGCAAGCCGCCGACCGGGTCACGGGAACGCTTGATTTCTTTGAGGAATGCCGTCGATCGGGCGCGGCTTCTTTCGTCACAAAGCCGGGGCAGGCTTATTTGGTCTTCGCAATTGAGTCGAGAACCTGCTGAGCTTCTCGAGCGGCCTGCGTTCCTGGGGATTCTTTAATGATTTGTCGCAGCGATTGAACCGCCATCGGCGAAAGACCGGCTTTGATCAGAAACCTCGCAAAATGGAGCTCGGTTTCCCGGTCGTCTCCCCTGAGTGTTGCCGATGGTTCGACGCGCGACCAGGTCGGAGTCGGTGGAGGAATCGGTCGCCGAGTTTCAATCGACTCCTCGTACGGGTGCTTCGCCCCGTTGACAGGCGAGGGCCTCGCGACGTCGGCGCGTGGCTTCGACGCAACTGCACTCGAAGTGACTTTCGATCCTTCCGTTGGCGGCGTGTTCCGTGCAGCTTCCAACCTCGCAACTGATGTCTTCCCAGTGGTGTGGCGCGGCTCTGGCGACGGTTCCTGTGGTTCGGCTTGCGAGGGTTGTTGGTCCACCATGCCGTCTGGTTTGGAACAGCCGGCGACGAACAACAGGATGAGGGGCAGACAAGCCTGCCAAGGTCCTACGTTGAACTTTTGTTTCTTCGGGATCATGACCAGGCTCCGAATGTCCCCCACGTAGACGCGCGACCTTGCTCCATCGTACCCCCCCAACAACTCGGAAAATAGCTGCAAAGTGTGGCTAGTCTGGCACGGCTGAAACGTGGCGCCGCGCGCGACTCAGCGATAACGGATCAGTTTTCGCAGCAGCGCGTTCGCCGAAAAACGTCTGACTTTCCAGTGCCCGTCACGGCGCCAAATATCGGATTCTGGAGTTCAGATACCCCGAGGGCTTCCCACAGGCTGCAACGAGTCGGGGCCATCACGATGACCAATGGACGACAGCCGTCTTGACGGATCGCCTCACGCGCGCGAGGATCGTGGGGTCGTCTCGGGCACACCCAGTAGAAACCGGGGCGACTTCCCGAACCATCTCCGGGAGACGTACGTGGCAGCCAGCGGCGCAACGGGCGAATTGGTCCCGGACTCGCGGTCCGCGCAACCGACCACGCTGACGCTGCCCCCGATTTCGCCCCCTGTGGGCCCCGCCCGTCTCGCACGGCAATTTGACCCCGAGTCGCGCCGATTCGAGGACGAACTCGAGCGCGTCGTGCACCGCCGCCTGCTTGCCGGCACAGTCATCGGTGCGGTCGCCTTCGCCGTGATGATTCTCGTCGCGCTGGCGAGTCCGCATGGTCGGACCGAGTATCTCAGTCTGGCCCTGTATGCGAGCCAGGCGATCTGGTACGCGGCCCTAGTCGCGTGCCTGGTGCGCGACCGAGAGATGCCGCTGTCGCGTCTGCGAGTTGTCGAAGTCTTGGCGTTGACGGCCTACGCCGCCCACTCCGCGCGGAAGGACTTCGAGCACTACTCGCAGTACTGGGGAACGCTCCCGGCGGATGACCAGTGGCTATTGGTCTCGCACAGTTGTCTCAACTGGGTCTTCCTCATCTTTATTTACGGAGTCCTGATCCCCAACGACTGGCGACGATCGTTACGGATGTTGTCGGTCATGGCTGCCATTCCGCTCGCCGTTTATGCGGCGACCTGGCTGTCCTTGCCCGAGTCGCGCCGCTCCACCTCCCCGCTCTTTGAGCTGTTTGCCATGGGCCGGGTCATGGCCGCAGCCGTCGCCATTGCCGTCTTTGGCTCCCACAAGTTGACCACGCTGGGCCAGCAGGCTTCCGCCGCGCGGCACCTGGGGAAATACCGCATCAAGCACCGGCTTTCGACAGGCGGCATGGGCGAGGTGTACCTGGCCGAGCACCGCTTGTTGAATCGGCCTTACGCCATCAAGCTCATCCGTCCGGAGATCGCCGCCAACCCGACGACCCGCACGCGCTTCGCGCGCGAGATTCAGGCAATGGCGCGGCTCACTCACTGGAACACGATCGAAATCATCGATTACGGCCTCGCCCCGGACGGCACCTTCTATTACGTCATGGAGTACGTCGAGGGGCTGAACCTGGGCGAGCTGGTCGAGCTTCATGGACCGCTGGACCCGGGCCGAGCGGTCTACCTGTTGCGACAGGCGTGCGCCGCCCTGGCGGAGGCCCACTCCGTGGGACTGATCCACCGCGATATCAAGCCCGGCAACATCATGCTGACGCAGCAGGCGGGCCTGTTCGACGTGCTCAAGATCCTGGACTTCGGCATCGTGCAACAGCTCGGCGCCTCAGACGGTGACGACAAGTTGACGCAACCGGGGCTGCTGATGGGGACTCCGGGGTACATGTCTCCCGAGCAAGCCACGGGCGTCGCGGATGTCCGAAGTGACATTTATAGCTTGGGTGCGGTCGGCTATTTCCTCCTCAGCGGTCAGGCCCCGTTCGGCGGACGGGGGATGGAACAGATCCTGACGTCACTGGCACAGGAACCAGCGCCGTTGCGGGAACTGCGTCCGGAGATCCCAGCCGACCTGGCGGCGGTGATCCACCGCTGCCTGCGCCGAGATCCCGAGGAACGATTTGCCGACATCCAGCTGATGGACAAAGCCTTGGCGGCTTGCCTCTGTGCGACCTCTTGGAGTTCAGAGGAAGCCGCGGCCTGGTGGCAGTCGGCCGGTGTCCCTGTCCTAGCGGGGACGGACTCCCCTGGTGGCGGAACCGCGGGCTCGGAAACCCGCGTCTAGCAGCGGGTGGTGCCGAAGTTGTCGGAACGTCCGGCCTTCAGGCGAGACCACTGGGCGGCGGGATGTCCATCGGTACGGATATTTTGCTTTCCTTTAAATCGTTGTGGCCGGGCTGGCCGCGCGGTCTCAAAGTCGTGCCGATGGGCGTGAAGCGCGACCTCGAAGTCATTGAGAAGCGAACTCGCCCCCGGGCCGCCCGTACTTTTTGGAGCGATTCAGAACCGCTCGCCCGCGGCGAAATTCAGCCCGAAACCGACACGCTCGAATTATCCGAAGGATACGCGACCCTCACGCCGCTGCACATCGACATAACCCACCGGCAGCTGATGGACCGGTTCGCGGGATTTGAGTGGTCGTTGGAGTACCGGAGGGTCCGGAACCGCATCTCGCCCTCAGTCCGGCTCCCATCCGAATGGGAGCGGGGTAAGATAACAGCCGAGACCGACGCGACTCGCTGGAAGACGGCTCGCGCGGATGACGCAATGCGTCGCGAACAGCGGGCTCTTAAGCTCGGTTCGCTCCTTCTTGGCAATTGTGGTTTCATCAACGCTAGTGCGGGGATGTTCTGAAAGTTGATCGCCTACCAGCATTTCGGCCAGATCGGATCAGCACATCAATGGCCTTCCCAAGCGCTTGCATCGCGTACCGACCCGCACCACAATTTAAACCATGACCAATAAGGACCGAATCGGCCGAACGGAACAAGTCAATTGCGCCGTTTGCAAACATGAAACCGAACACACCATCCGTGATTCTTATAACACCCGTTGGAATGACGATGAGATGCAGATGGATGGCGGCGTGACCCACGAGTTCTTGGTCTGTGGCGGCTGCAAATCGGGCACTTATCGAACGAAGCACTGGTCCAATCAGGAACCAGATACATACGAGCGATTTTATCCACCCAGACATAGGGATGAAGAACCGCCGACTCACAAATTACGCGAATTCAACTGCTTTGGTTGCAGCGACCCAATCCATGAGAGCTACTGCGAGGTTATCGAAGCGATCAATCATGATATGCCGACGCTCGCAGCCGCCGGCGTGAGGATCGTCATCGAGCGGATCAGTAAGGAGCAGGGAATCGCAGATGGCCCGCTATTTAAAACTGACGGAACGCCGCGCACAGACCGAGCAAAGAAGCCGTTGCGAGGCGACAATCTCGAGGGCAGAATTAACGGTCTTGCCGAGCACGGCCAGATCAGTCGTCAGCAAGCTGCGGCCCTTCACGAGATTCGGTTTCTCGGTAACGATGCCGTACACGAAATGGGGCACATCGCAATGAACGACGTTATCCAGGCCGTAGGAATCGTCGAACACATCATGGCCCAAGTCTACGAGCAACCCGCAAAAGCAATGGCTTTGGCGTCCCGCAAGCGGACTGGGAAATAAAGCCGACGCGACTGGGAGCACTCCGTGCATCAGATTCAATTCAATCAAAACGGCTGGCAGGCGGCGGCCGCAAACCAGATCACTCAGATTTTCGAGACCGGTGTCGGTGCTCAGAAGCGCTACCGAATAACAGTCGGCAATGTCGAGGTGGCGAAGGATTTGCTCGATGGCGACCCCAAGCTCGAATTGGCGCGGCGAGTGGTTGCAATCCTTCCCGGAGAACTTCAGCAATTGGCCACTCAAGCTCGCCAATTCGGCATGGGACCAGCCCATCAATTTGTCCCGCCAGCGCCTGGATCAGGACCAACCGGGCCGTGAGTTGAAAGAGTGACTCAGGCGGCGTTCCGAGCCTTTCAGAGGCGCGGGCGGCTGCGGCACCCAGCCGAAGGGTCAACGCGCGCCGAGATACCGGCAAGTGACGGTCGCCCTTTTTGTCCTGAGTGCTCCTTCGAGTAGGCGGCCTCCCGGAACCGCGTCAAAGAGGCGTCCTACCCTGCCTCTTCCATCGGAATGGGAGGCTTAGACTGCACCGGTCTTCAGCCTTCGCTTGGCCCCGAGTATCGTCAAATCCCCAATAGAACTGCTTGTGGATTATTCTGGTCGGGCACCCGTGGGCTATGTGGTCAGACTTCAAGCCGATCGCCACAGAGATTCGTGACCTAGCGGAGAAGCTCGCGATCTCCCGCGCAACCCCGGACATTTACGGACTGACCGACGAGGGACTGAAGAAGTGCCCCGACCTCAAACGAATTGGCATGGCGACGTTGCTAATGGGCGGCAATTGGGAACGTGTAAGCTTTACGATCGATGCGGCAAAGCCGCATTCACGCGAAGTCTACACGTTGCTAAGTCGCGCGGGTGCCGCGATTCCGAATCGAATTCGCACTGAAGTGAAAACGGCATCGGCGACGAGCGCGTTCGCATGGTGGATGGCAGTGGTCTTCAGATTTTCAAGCATCGGGCCATCGCAGTTCGGGGTAATCGATTGCGAGCCGACTGAGCAGTCAGTAGATCTCGCCATCTACCCCAAAGAGGCCGTCGAGATCGTTGGCTGGTCGTGGAGCGATCCTCTGATCGCGTCACTTTCGGCAATCGAAGCGGCTCAACTCGTTACTCCGCAGCCTGACGAGACGGCTCCTCTCATAGGGGAATGGTCTGGACCGATGTCTAAGGCGGAATTCGCCAGACGAATCCTCTCAAAGCACAATGCTCGCGCTCGCGATGTTGCAGCAATTTTCGACGGCTACGAGAAACGGCAAGTCGGTCCGAACACCTGGACCTTCCGACTCGACAAGCTGTCAGATGAAACGCGGAGCAAACTTGAGGGTCGCAAGCCGTAGACTTCGACCAGTTCCGACCATTTCTGGCCATTCTCGCCAAGGCCGACCAAAGCGCGCCAATCAATATTTTTTTCCTCCGTTGCGCACCGTAACGTCCGAAAAGACTGATCGCTTTTTGGCCCTCGGAGCCCGCGCTCTTGTCGAGTGCCCGTCGGAGTTGCTATGAATCGCCAAAACTTTTCTGGAGCGCTCGCAAGGGTTCGGCGTTCCGTTGACTTTCATGGAAAGGGGCAGAAGCAAGCCCTAACGGTCGCATGTAGATCCGCGACGCGAACGAGAAATCGTTCGTTACGCGCGTGAAATGCGTCTGGGCTTCCTTTGCCTATCCCTGATTATGTCCAGTCAGCCGAACCCACGGACGACCGCGCACGAACCAGTTCGTCGGGCCGCGCGATTGCGACGCAGACGCGCAGACGCCCTGACTGCCCAAGAGCTTCAGGCGCTGGACGACACCGGAAGGCTTGAGCATCATCACCAGTTATTCATCGAACAGATCAAGAAAGAGCGTGACCACTTCCGGAAGCGATCCGAGCAATTTGAAGTGCAGATTTTTGAGCTTCTGCCGAGAGTTGCCAAGCTCGAACAGGCAGCACAAGGTGCCATCGCGAGTGCAAGGATCTCTACGGTCGGGTTTGCCTCTAGCGGAATTCTCGCGAGCATCGCGAGCCTCTTACTGACCGACGCCCTGAGGTGGTCTGTCGCCGGCCTCGGCGTTGGACTTTTTATCTTCGCGATTGTGCTAACGCTTTGGACAAGCCGCGCAGACCAGGCGCACATTCCGAAAGAGCACGACCGGCGCCACCGTCGCGGAAACGCCCGTGGCAGCCCTAGAAAAGGGCGAAGTCCCAATTTCGGCGCTCGAATGACGACCTGCCAATCGCGAACGAGCCCCACATTACCTGAAAATGATGCACGCGTAGAAAACTGATCTTGGCGGAATCCCGATTTTATGGCTGAATGGAAATAGGGACTTTTTTGGTCCAAAGTCCAAGGTCCAAAGTCCAAGGTCGTGAGCACTGGTGGCCGTCGGAGCGCGCGGAGGCGGCTGCTGCCGGACCGAACGATGGTTAACGAAATGTCATCCCAAGGGGGTGTGGTGTGGTCACCTATTTTCACTAGGTAGTTGACCACGTCGATAGTTGACCACAGCCCCGCGTGGGACGAAGTTGCCCGGCGGCGTGCAACGATCCTTTCCCGCCAACTTGGGGCTGGCTTTGTGCGCTGATGGCGCGCGACCGGATCCCCTCGCCGGGGAAAGGATCCCCGGCGGGAACGAAATTTTCATTCCCGCCGGTGATGGGGGATCCTTTTTCACTATAGGGAGAAAGGATCCCCGGCAGTCTGGCCGTATCCGAATTGGCTAGGGAGAAATACCAGGGGTTGGGTCGGGTCACGACGAAATTTTCGTACCCGGCGGAGTGGGGATCCTTTTTTGAATAGGAAGGCAAAGATCCCCGGCGCGCCCGGGCCGACGCGGCTGGATAACGTTGGCCGTCGGGACGGGACACCGGGACTGGGACGGGACACGTATTTGTAGGGTGTCGACAAGGTCGCCTTGCGGCCGCAGGCACACCACTTCTTCGATCTCAAAGACGGTGGGCCGGTGCCCGCCTGCGGCGAGCTTGTCCCACCTTACGGCATCAGGCGGGACACCAACGGGACGGTACAGAATCTGGCCGGTGGGTCGGGACACTTTGTTTCAATAGGTAGTTGACCCACCAAAGTAGTTGACCCACCGGAATGGGCGGGTCGGCCAGCTGGAGCGGATGAAAAGGCGCCCTCACCTGACCTCTCCCATAGGAATGGGAGAGGGATCGAACAGTGGGACGGGACACGTCGGTGGGACGGGAACTCTTCGCGAAAAGAACCGGCGAGCTGACACTCGCCGCTCGCCTAGGGTCACCTCTTGGGCCGGAAGGCGACCAGTTTCGATTCGTCGGTCGTCAGGTACGGGCCGCCGAGGAGGTCGATGCAATAGGGGATTGCGGGAAAGACCGCGTCGAGGCATTCGGCGATGGCGCGGGGCTGGCCAGGCAGGTTGACGATCAGCGTTTGGCCGCGGATGCCGGCTGTCTGCCGTGAGAGGATGGCGGTCGGGACTTTTTCGAGCGAGACTTTTCGCATCAGCTCGCCGAAGCCCGGCATCAGTTTGTCGCAGACTGCTTCGGTCGCCTCGGGCGTGACGTCGCGGAGTGCCGGTCCTGTGCCGCCCGTTGTCACCACCAGCGAGCATCCTTCGTCGCAAAGTTGCTTGAGCGTCTCTTCGATGGTCGGCCGCTCATCGGGAATAACTCGCATGACGGGGATCCACGGCGAGGTCAGGACGCCGTCAAGGTAGGCGTGGATGGCCGGTCCGCCCCGGTCCTCGTACTCGCCACGGCTGGCTCGGTCGGAGATCGTCACGACTCCAATCTTTGTCGCGTCCTGCGGCGAATTTGTCATCGACAAGAGCCTCGGATGACGGTCAAACCACGGGCGGAAGCCGGACCGAAACCGGCCCCTCGACCGGTCTCGTCAGGTGTAGCATTTCGCGGTCGAAATCGACATAGAATCGGGCCGACTGGGGGCCGGTTCGTTTGTTTCCCGCCCTTTTTGGTGTACAGTGAGTCGGGTGCAAATGGCAAATTATTCCTCGGCAAGCAGGAGCGAAGATGATGTTCCGGCAGTTGTGCGCGATCGTAATCGGCCTGACGTTCTTGACGCAGTCGACCTTGTCGGCTGATGAAGGCAAATCGAAGGACGTGCCTCCCGTGCTGCAATTCAAAACCAAGTCACTCGAAGGCAAGGACGTCGATCTCTCGAAGTACCAGGGCAAGGTGCTCTTGATCGTCAACACGGCCAGTCGTTGCGGGTATACGCCGCAATACAAAGGCCTCGAAGCGCTGCACGAGAAGTATTCGAAGGAAGGGTTGGTGGTCCTCGGATTTCCGTGCAATCAGTTCCTGCGCCAGGAGCCGGGCACGCCGCAGCAGATCCGCGAATTCTGCACCGACAAGTACAACGTGAAGTTCGATCTGTTCGAAAAGATCGACGTGAAGGGGAAAAACCAGACGCCGCTTTACAAGTGGCTGACTTCGGCCGAGGCGACGCCGTCCGATCCGGGGGACGTGGGGTGGAACTTTGAGAAGTTTCTCATCGGCAAGGACGGCAAAGTGGTGGCCCGCTATCGCAGCAAGGTCAAACCCGAGAGCCCGCAAGTCGTTCAGGCCATCGAGACGGAGTTGAAGAAGTAAGCAGCAAACTCGCGATTGAGCCGAAACACTGAGCTTAGTCGAAACACCGGGCCCGAGGACGCGTTCGTCCTCGGGCTTTTTATTGCGGGCCAGCCGCGTGACACGTTACCTCGAGCTTGCGCGGCTAGCGTGTTTTTATGCCAACACATCGTAGAACGTTTGGTCGCACACGCGAGAGAATAAGTTCTATTTCTTGGTCTCAGCAATCTTGTACAAGCTGTGAAACGTGCGCAAGTAGAGTGCCCCGCCCGCGACGGCCGGAGAGGCCCGCAAGCCCTCGTTGAGCCGGTTCGATGCGACGATCTTTGACGGCCGACTCAGCCGCACGACAGTGGTTGTTCCCTCCTCGTCGGGCGCGTAGAGGTGATCGCCGGCGATCAGCGGAGATGCCACCAACGTTCCGCCGATCCGCACGACCGCTTCTTGTTTGCCGGTTTTGGCATCGAGTCCGAAGAGCACTCCGTGGTCGGTCAGCATCCAGATGCGACCGCGATCGAGCACCGGGGCACACAGCCGGGAGTTTGCCTTGGCGCGATTCCAGACGACGTGCGTTTGGGTCACGTCGCCGCGCGTCGACTCGTCGAGCCGGACGGCCATGAAATTCGTGCCTCCGGTGCCGGAGTGGATGATCGCCAGGTTCTCGAAAAACAGCGGCGGCGCAGCCGCGTTGAAGTCTTCGTGGGGGATTGTCCAGATTTCGCGGCCAGTTGCGGCGTCGTAGCCGAAGGCAGCGCGGGAGCCGACTGAAACGAGTTGAGTGCGGCCCGCCACGTGAGTCGTGCCAGGAGTGCCATACGCCTTGCGAACGTCACCCTCGAGTTTGGGCCTGCCGTCGGGACCGAGGTCGTGATAGTTGGTCGACCGATCGGTGCGCCAAACCGTTTTTCCCGTTCTCTTATCAAGCGCCGTGACGTATTGCTGGTCGATACCGTCGAACGTCAGGACGAGAAGATTCTGCGACACGATCGGCGACGAGCCTGGCCCTCGATAGTGGCGGCAGTGAAGATCCCGGCGCTGCCAGACAACAGCAGCGGTCTGGGGGTCGAGTCGGGCGGTGCCATAGGTCCCAAAATGCACATAGACGGCGTCGTCCTCCAGCACGCAGCTCGGCGACGCGTAAGTATTGACCCGGTTGCTGAGTCGCTCGGGGGCAGCGTTCTCAAACAAGAGTTGGTGATGAACGATCCGGCCCGTGCGCCCATCGATCGCGTACACAAACTGCTCTTTGCCATCTTCGGTCGCGGCGGTGAACCAAAGTCGGCCGTTGCCGATCACGGGCGTCGAGTGGCCCAAACCTTCCAGGTCGACCTTCCAGGCGATGTTCTTGCCGCTCGACTCGTCCCATTCGATCGGCACTCCCCGGGCATCGCGTTCCCTCGCAGAGCCGCTCTGAAAAGGGCCGTTGCGGCACGGCCAGGGAAGATCGCCTGCCGAAAGGGTTCCCGCCCCCAGATTGAAAAGCAGCAACAGCGCCGGCGAGAGAAAAGCGGTGATCAAAGTCGAGAGCCGATGCATCGGGGTTTTTCTTTTATGCCAGCACGTCGGTGAGCACGCGACCATGAACGTCGGTCAGCCGCCGCTCGAGGCCGTTGTGATAGAAGGTCAAGCGCGTGTGATCGAGGCCGAGGAGGCGGAGTATCGTCGCGTGCAGATCGTGGATCGACGAGACGTCGACCGCGGCCTTGTACCCCAGCTCGTCGGTCGCTCCGTACGAAAAGGCTCGCTTGACGCCGGCCCCGGCCAGCCAGGCGGTGAAGCCGTGCGGATTGTGGTCGCGGCCGCTGGCTCCTTTCTGAAACGTCGGCATGCGGCCGAATTCCGTACACCAGACGACCAGCGTCTCGGACAAAAGTCCGCGCTGCTTGAGATCGGTCAGCAGGGCGGCGGCCGGCTGATCGAGAATTGGCCCGTGAATATCGTACTGCTTCTTGAGGAAGCGGTGGCCGTCCCAGTTGCCGACCCCCTCGCCCATCGCGTAGGCGCCGTTAAAAAGCTGCACGAAGCGAACGCCCGACTCGATCAGGCGGCGAGCGAGGATGCAGTTGCGGGCGAACGCAGCCTTGAGCTTGTTTTCGACGTCGTCTGCTCCGTACAGCGCGAGTGTGGACCGCGACTCGGTCGAGAGGTCCATCATCCGTGGAACGCTCAGCTGCATGCGGGCGGCCATTTCGTAGCTGGCGATCCGCGCGGAGAGCTCCGTATCGCCGGGAAAATGTGCGAGGTGGCGCTCGTTGAGCAGCTTCAGCATGTCGCTCGTGGCGGAATCGGCCGCAATGTCGATGCCGCGCGGACGAGCGAGATGGCGGATCGGTTGGCTGCTGTTGAACGGCGTCCCCTGGAAGACGGCCGGCAAAAACCCGGGTCCCCAATTGTTCACGCTCGACTGCGGCACGCCGCGTGGATCGGGAATCGCCACGAACGCCGGCAGATCGTTGTTCTCGCTTCCCAGGGCATAACTGACCCACGCTCCCATGCTCGGGAAACCGTCGAGCGTGAATCCGGTCGACAAAAAGTTCTCGCCGGGTCCGTGCGTGTTTGTCTGGCTCGTCAGCGAATGGATAAAGCACATCTCGTCGGCCAGCTCGCCGAGTCGCGGCAAGAGATCCGACGTCACCTTTCCAGATTGCCCGCGCGGACGAAACGTGTAAGGACTCTTGATCAGGTTGCCGTTCTCGCCTTGAAATGTGACGAGCTGACTGTTTCCCGGCATCGGTTGATCGTGCCGTCGGACCAACTCGGGCTTGTAGTCCCAGGTATCGAGCGAGCTACAGGCCCCGGAACAGAAGATGACGAGCACGTTCTTCGCTTTGGCGGAAAGCGGCGGCCGCCGGGCAGCGAACGGATGCGCGGGATCGATGCCGGGACGGAAGGGGCCACTCTCGGCTCGCGTGGTTGCCGTCGAGGCACCGAGCGCGCCGTGTTGGGCCAGCAGGTGGGTCAGCGCGATGCCCGGCAGCCCCGTGGCAGTCTGCGCGAGAAACCCGCGACGATCGAGCAACCGGCGGCCCGCGTGCGAAAGAATCGAAGATTTCCGGCCCCGGCTCGCGGACACGTTGCACCTGGTTTCAAGGAATGAACAGAAACTCGTTTGCGTTGAACAGGGCGCGACACAGTGAGGTCAGCCCGTGTTGCCTGACGAGGGGCACCGCCCCTCTCTCTTCGAATTCGTCGGGGGGACGGCCGAATGCCAGCTCGAAAGCCCGCCGTAGGCGCGGTGCAATTTCGTCGCCGGCTTCGCGCTGGCAACGTTGGGCCAGAAGCTCGGCTTGCTGTTCGGTGAATCGGCTGTTGAACAGTCCGAGTGCCTGCACGGCCGTGGTCGACTGCGTGCGGCGCGGGGCGATGAGTCCGGCGTCCGGACAGTCGAACGCACCGAAAACGGAATCCTGCTCCATCCGCACCTTGGACATGTAGACCATGCGCCGCCATTCGGGGGGACCGAAATCTTCCTTGGGCAGATAAACGCGGACGTAGTTGGTGTTGGGTTGGAACGGACTGAAGCCAGGTCCGCCCATGCGGTCGTCCAGCACGCCGCTGGCTGCGAGCATCGAATCGCGAATCGCCTCGGCCTCGAGCCGCCGCGGCGGGAATCGCCACAGAAGTCGCGCCGAGGCATCGATCTTCAGTCCGTCAGCCCGCGGAGCGGAGGATTGCTGGTAGGTGCGCGAAGTCAGAATGAGCCGATGCACATGCTTGAGCGACCAGCCGCTGCGGACAAGCTCGCCGGCCAGCCAGTCGAGCAGCTCGAGATGCGAGGGCCGGCCGCCGTTGTGTCCGAAATCGGAAGGCGTTTCGACGAGGCCGCGACCGAAATGGTAATGCCACAGGCGATTGACCATTACACGAGCGGTGAGCGGATTCTGCGGCCGCGTGATCCACTTTGCCAGCGCGATCCGCCGCTCGCGTTCGGGCGCCGCGGTAGGAATATCGAGCGGATCGACGGCCGCAATCCCTCCCGGACTCACTGGCTCGCGCGGCGACCCGGGGTCACCTCGATAGAGGCGATGAACCGTGTCCGGCTGCACGAAAATCCCGGCATAGATCTTCGCGGTCAGCGAAGTGCTGTCGCGCTCTTCGCGCAGCCGCGTCAACTCGGCGACCAGCTTGGCTGCCTTCTGCGCATGCTGACGCGAGAGACCTCCGAGGAACGACTTGATCGTCGACTGAGCCGAGTCTGCCGGCAGCCGGTCGTCGGAACTGGCGACCTTTTTCCAGGCACCGTCGGCCGTCTCGGCTTCGATGAGATAATCGGTCGCCAGCCGGTCCGTATATGCTCCAGACCGATCGCGCCCCCAGGTGATTTCCGAGATTGCGCAGTCGCGCTGGAATTCGACGCTGGCCCAACCTTTGCCCCGCTCGTTGGAGATCCAACTCCGCTCGTTGCCAAAGAGGCCGTCGTTGAGGTGTTCGGGCTTGTGGAAGCTCGAACCGGGAAACGCGGACGAAACCGAAATCTTCGCTCCGGACGATGCCAGCGCGACGTTCTCGAGCGAGCCGGTCCGCCCCTTCGCAAAAACCTGCAACTCGTCGAGGCATGGTTCGCTGCCATCGTTGGTCGCACGGACCGTGAAACGCACTCGCCGCGTGCGAACAGTCGGAAACAGCTCGTCGTTGCGACGCGAATCGACCGACGGGCGCAGGCCGAGCGAATGCAGGGCCTGCGATGTGCGGGCGATCTCGGCGAAGAGCTGCTTTCGCCACCGCACTCGCTCCGGTTCGTCGACGGCGTCGAGAGCCCGCTCGCCGTGTTGCACACCGGCGAACACGGCCTGCACGGCGTAGAAATCTCGCTGAGGAATCGGATCGAACTTGTGGTTGTGGCACTTTGCACAGCCGAGCGTGAGACCCAGAAAGGTGGTTCCCGTCGTGTTGATGATGTCGGTGAGCTCGTCTTGCCGCTGCATCCGCGTCAGAACCGGGTCGGGGCTCTTTACCTTGTCGCAGGGTCCGCCCACCAGGAAGCCGGTGGCTGCATCTTCGCCCACGCTGTCACCAGCAAGTTGCTCAAACACCAAGCGGTCGTACGGTTTGTCATCGTTGAAGGCGTCGATCAAATAGTCGCGATACGGATAAGCGTTAGGCCGCTCGACATTGGTCTCGAAGCCGTCGGTCTCGGCGAATCGCACGACGTCGAGCCAATGGCGCGCCCAGCGTTCGCCGAAGTGCGGGCTCGCAAGCACCTGATCGACAAGCCGGTTCCACGCCAACGGATTCTCGTCAGAGGAGAAACGTGTGACCTCCTCAGGCAACGGAGGCAGCCCAAGCACGTCGAGATAGAGTCGGCGAAAAAGCGTTCGCCGATCGGCCGGCGGCGACGGTTGGAGTCCAGCCGACTGGAGCTTCGCAGCGACGAAGGCGTCGATGGGATTGGCGACGTACTGACCGCCCCGATCGACGGCCGAGGGAAGCCGGGCCTGAACGGGCTTGAAGGACCAGAAATCGGCGCTGGGGCCGGCCTCGGCCTTCGCTTCATCGAATGTCGCTCCCCCATCGATCCATTTCCGCAGAGTCTCGACGTCGGCCGCATTCAGGCGCGTGCCATCGGGCGGCATCGTGAGTTTCTTGTCGGAGCCAGAAACAAGCTGCAGCAATCGGCTGGCGGCACTGCGCCCGGGTTCGATGGCGGGTCGCCCCGATTTGCCTCCTTTGAGCAACTCGGCGCGGCGATCCACGCGCAGGCCGCTCTCCTGCGTGTCCGGGCCATGACATTCGATACAGTGCGCGGTCAGAATGGGCCGCACGTCACGTTGAAAGCTGATCGGCGCCGCTGGTGACGTCGAGATCATTCCAAACGCGACAAACGTTGCCGCAAGTCGGATCCGGAGGGGTACAGTCGGAAAGCGCAAATCCGATCTCCGCCATCCCAATCGCGCGAGATTTCCTGGCGAGCGACCAGCGGTGAAACTGGCCTGCTTTCGGGCGTGATCGCGCGCAAACGCCGCGACCGTAATCTGAGGCAGGATGGAACTCGGGGAATTTACCCCAGGTTCGCGAGTCTAGAATACCATCTCAGTCAACCGGACGTCACATTGCCATCGACGTGCCTTCGGCCGACAAGCTCAGTTCCGCGGAAACACGTCTGCAATCGGCTTGCCGGCTTGGGCTCGGCGGCACGCGGGCATTTCTCGGGTAGCGGTTCGTTGCCACTTGTTGACACTGCGCAGAGTGCCAAATTAGGATCGAAGCGACGAATCCTCCTTCCCTTCTGGCGCTCTCGGCCGAGATCGAGCCCATGAACATCTCCGACATCATCATTCACGCTCGCGAGGGCGTTTACGCGACTCAGCTTGTAATCGGCCTTTTTGGCGTTTACCTCCTGATCGTCATGTTCCGGCAGCTTTCGCGGAAGCGGTTCTCGAGCCAGGCGGCCGCGAGCAGGTTCCTCGATCAGGTGGGCGAGAAGCTGCAGCAGCGAGACATCGACGGCGTCGCCGAACTGTGCGATTCGCCCACTTACTGGTCCAAGGCCGTCCCGCAGCTCATCGTCGTGGCCTTGCAGAATCCGCACCTCAGTCCGGCAAAGCTGCGGCGGCACCTGGGCGAGACTTTCGAGCGCGAAGTGCTGGCCGACTTCGATTTTCGCTCGTCGTGGATCGTGACGATCGTGCGGGCGGCCCCCATGTTGGGGCTCTTGGGCACCGTCATGGCGCTGATCGCCGCATTTGAAAAAATTGCGACTATACAGACGCAGGGGACCGATCCAAGCGCCCTGGCCGGTGACATCGGGCATGCCTTGTTGACGACGGCCTTCGGCCTGGCGATCGCCATTCCGCTGACGTTGGCGGGCAACCTGATTCACGTGCGGCTTGGCATGTTGCAGAACGCGGTGCAGCACCAGCTGGGCACGTTCCTCGAAATGTACGAGGCGGCGTTCCGGCCCGCGAAAGGAAAATCCGTGTGACGCGACGCGCGATCCTTTCGGGCGATTCGGCCGAGCAGGACTGGGGAACCAAAGAGCGCAAGCCCCTCGAGGCCGATATTGACGTCACGCCGCTGGTCGATTGCGTCTTCCTGCTGCTCGCGTTTTTCATGATGACCTCGCCCATGAAGGGCAATCCCGACCGCAACCTGCCAACGGCGATGCACGGCGTGGGCATCAATCCGAACGGGGCGACCACGATCCGTATCGCCGAAGCCGAGCCGACTCCCCGTATCTTCCTCGACAATCGGGAAAGCAGCGTCGACGACGTCCGGCCGTTCGTCGAGGAAGGCATGCGGAAAGGGCATTCGATCGTCGTGATCAAGGCCGATCGCAAGATCCCGTGCGGTCTCGTCCAAAAAGTCGCCAAGGCGATTACGGCGGTGGAGGGCGTGCGGTTTTGCATCGGCGTGCTGGATAAGAAACCGGAGTAATTCCGCTTGAGCGGCGATTGCAAGCGATCGTAAAGTCATGGCCATCCGTTATCACTGCCCGCAATGCCATCAACTCCTGAGCATTGCCACTCGCAAAGCGGGTCAGCCGACTGAGTGCCCCACGTGTGGCACGAACCATCGGGTGCCGCTCGAGAGCGAGGCGGATCCCCAGCCAGAAGTGGCCGCCGACGCGCCCGCAGAAGAACCGCCGGTCGAGCTGCTGCCGAGCGGTCGCACTCACGGTCCGCTCGATCCGGCGGGCTCCTCGGCCTCACCCTTTATGCTCGGAACGACATTGGACGATCGCTCTCGCCATTGGGTTGATGACGAGGAGGAGGACGAGGGGCTGGTGATTCCGGGCTTCGAGCGGAAGTCGGACGAGTTCGACCTGATTCCCCTCGTTGACTGCGTGTTTCTGCTTTTGGTCTTTTATATGATCACGGCCTCCTACGCGCTGCAGAAAATGATCGACATGGCAGCGCCCGCGGCCGACAAAAAGGGCGCCATGCAGGCGGTGCAGTCCTCCGATGAAACGGCGCAAAGCTCGCTCATCGTGCAGATCGACGCCCAAAATCGTGTCTTGATCGACGACAGTCCCGTGCCAAATCCGGCAGATATTCCCGACATCTTGCGACTCAAGATGAACGGCGACCAGAAAAACATCCTGATCATCGAAGCCGATCCTCGGGCTTTTCACGAAACGGTGGTAGCCGTAACCGATGCGGCCAAAGACTTGCCATTCCAGCATGTGCGAATGGCGGTGAAATCGGCCGAAGAAGACTGACTGCCCGGGACGGCCCAAACCTAGGAAGGCAGGAACGCTGATGCGTAAAGGCGTTTACGGCAGTTTCAGTTATGGGTGCGTGATTTTCGCGATCGGCTTGGGCGGGTCTGTGTCACTTGCCGCAGACGCGAGTGATGCCAAGGCGTCCCCGGCGCCGGCCAAATCCGAGCCGCATTTCCCGAAGCTCGGCAATCACAGCCGCAAAGTGGCAACAACTTCGTCCGCCGCTCAGGAGTATTTCGATCAGGGTCTGGCGTTTTTGTACGGCTTCAATCACGACGAAGCGATTCGCTCTTTCGAGGCGGCAGCAGCGGCCGATCCGCAGTGTGCCATGGCATTCTGGGGGATCGCCGCCGCCAACGGTCCGCACATCAACAACCCGAAAGTCGATGAGGCGCACGCCAAGGCCGCCTGGAAGGCGTTGACTAAAGCTCGAGAGTTGTCCGGCAGTGCGTCGGCCGTCGACCAGGCGTTGATCGACGCTCTCGGCAAACGCTACGCAGACCCCCAGCCTGAAGATCGCAAAGCGCTCGATGCCGCCTATGCCGACGCGATGCGCAAAGTCTGGGAAGCGCACCCCGACGACGTCGACGTCGGGGCGATGGCTGCCGAGGCTCTGATGGATCTGCGCCCCTGGGACCAGTGGACTCTCGCGGGTAAACCGCAGCCTGGCACTGAAGAGGTCCTGCAGATTCTGAACGCGGTGCTCGCAAAGTCGCCGAAGCACCCGCTGGCCGTGCACTTGCTGATTCACGCGGTGGAGGCATCACCGCATCCCGAACGGGCCGACGCGGCGGCTGATCGGCTTCGCGACTTGATGCCCGGGCTCGGTCACATGGTTCATATGCCCTCGCATATCGACGTGCGGCGCGGCCGCTGGCAGGACGCGGTGCTTGCCAACGAAAAAGCGATCTCCGCCGACAAGGCGTATCGCGCAGTCATCCCGCAGCAGGGCCTGTATCGAATCTACATGGCGCACAACCATCACATGCTGGCATATGCGGCGATGATGCAGGGCCAAAGCCTGAAGGCAGGGGCGACGATCAAGGAACTCCTTGCCTCGATTCCAGACGATTTCATCAAGCAACAGGCCGGCATGGTCGACGGTTTCTTTGCTTTGCCCTTTGAACTGCACGTGCGCTTCGGCCAATGGGATGACATGCTGGCGGAGCCCAGGCCGCGCAAGGAGTTTCCCGTGTCGACGGCACTTTGGCATTACGCCCGGGGCGTCGCCTTTGCCGCGAAGGGGCAGGTCGACCCGGCCAAAGGCGAACAAGAAGAATTCCGCAAGGCAGTCAAAAGCATTCCGCCGACTGCTGTGATCGGGAAAAACCTGGCGTTCCAGGTATTCGGCGTCGCCGAGAAAATGCTTGACGGAGAGATTCTCTACCGCGAGGGGAAAGTTGATGAGGGCATTGCCGCGCTGCGTGAGTCAGCCAATCGCGAAGACCGACTGCGGTATATTGAGCCCCCTGACTGGATCCAGCCCGTGCGACACGCGTTGGGTGCGGCGCTTTTGGAATCAGGTCGGTTTGCCGACGCCGAACAGGTCTACCGGGACGACCTGGCTCGCTATCCGCAAAATGGCTGGGCTCTGTATGGTCTCTCCCGAGCGCTCAAACAACAGGGGAAGCAAGCTGAGGCGCTTACGGTCAAGCTGCAATTCGATAAGGCCTGGGAGCACGCCGACATCAAGCTGACGTCCTCATGCTTCTGTCTGCAGCCGAAGTGACGGCGAGCGATCGTCGGTTTGCGCGAGGAGTCTCAAGCAATCGATGGCGAAGAATGAAGAACAGCCGAGAACCGTCGCGCTGACACCCGACGCTCGCCACGAGGCTCGCTAGGCGTTGTCACCCTTGCGGCCGCCGAGCATGCGCTTCCAGCGGCTGCTGCCCGAAGCTTCGCCCTTGCCGCCGTCGCTCTCGGACGAGGAACTGGCATCGTCGCGGGCTCGCTTGAGATCTTTTTGCAGCTGCTCGTCGATGACGCGGATGCGAACCTCCTCGCGAGCCAGCTTGGCGCGCTGCAGTGAGAGTTCGACTTCGGCCAGACGCAGCGTTTCTTCCAGGCGTTTTTCGAGAGCCTCGAGCCGATCGCGCAGCTGGTCGGGCAGGTTTTCAAGTCCGGCCCAGCTGTTGGGCACATGACCCATCGACTCAATCTGCCGCAGCCTTTGCAGCAGATAAACGACGTAAGCGTCGCGTACTTCACAGGCGTCAGCAAGTTCTTCGCACGTCGCCTTGTGGGCGTCGACCGGCTCGGGCGGATCCCGCAAGGGGGGCAAGTCGATGTTCAGGACCGGTGGCGCCGCGTTGCCTTGCGCACTCTCGGCACCCTCAGCTGATGATTCGTCCGCCGGCAGAGAGCTCTCGGCCTGGAACGAGGCCTTCATGAATTCGAGAACGCTCTTGGGCGAGTCAGACGGATTTCGCCGAGTCGAGCTCGACTCGTATCGCGAGTCGCCGCGAGAGAACGCCGCGTCGGTCGGACTCTGCGCCGACCCGTTTTCAGACCCAGACCCGCCGTAGTTCAGCACCAGATCGTGGATTTGGGTGAGCTGGCTCTCCAGCCGGCCGAAAAAGGCCCCCGGCTGCATGTCCTCCCACTGCTGGACGGCCTGCTGCAGGTCCTCCACGAGTTTCTGCTGCTGGGCAATCAGCTCGGGAGGAATGCCGAGGATGCCGGATCGCACTCCGCGATCGGCCCCCGTGCGGTGCAAACGATCGAGCTGCTCGGCCGCCTGTTCGAGGCGCTCGGTGAGCGCGGCGACGAGCTGTTCTCTCTCGGCCAGTTGGGCCTCGAGAGTCTCGACACGTTCCTGGGTGATTTCTGCTTCGACCATCCTGACGCCACCGTTGCCCGCGTCGTGCCGGTTCGGGCCGGATCATCCCCGTCCGTAAGAACGGGCACACCGGTGCCGATAATTCTCCGCAGGCGCGCGAAGCCGCCGCACGACGGCGCAAACCCGCCCTGTGGAGAAAAGGCAACAAAATAGCGTACCTCAATAACCGGCGCTAAGAGGCACACGGAGGATGGGATTGGCCGACAAGTCCGTGCTCGCGGTCACGTCGTGCGGGCGTAGACTTCCGGATTGACCACGTTTGCGGGGCGCACGCCTGCGAGCGCATCGGCAATCTGTCTGGACGCGCGCGTTCGTAACTCGCGTAACGATTCTTCCGACACAAAGGCCGCATGCGGCGTCAAAATCACCCGTTCATCTCGATACAAAGGATCAGACAGATCGGGCGGCTCCGGATCGAACACGTCCAAGGCGGCTCCCGCGATGCGGCCAGCCGCGAGGGCCTCCTGCAGCGCCGCCGTATCGATGAGCGCTCCGCGGGATGTGTTGATGAGCAAGGCCGTCGGCTTCATGCGCGCCAATTGCGGCCGCGAAATCAGGTGGTGAGTCGTTTTCGAGAGGGGAGCGTGCAGCGAAATGAAATCGCTTCGCTCGAGAAGCTCGTCCAGGGAGACCATCGGGCACCCGGTTCCGAAATCATCTTGCTGGCGTGTGTGTGCGAGCACAGTCATGCCGAGCGCCCGGGCTTTAGGAAACAGGGCGCGGGCGATGTGTCCGAAACCGATCAAACCCAGCGTCGCTTCCGACAGCCGACGCATTGCGGGGCCGGCGCTCAGGCGGTACTCGCCCGATTTGGTTCGGGCATGAAAAAACGCAACGTTGCGGGCCGCGGCCAAGAGTAAAGCCAGCGCATGGTCGGAGACCTCCGCAACGCAATAATCGGGCACGTTCGTGACCGGAATTCCGAGTTCCGTCGCCGTCGTCACGCTGATATTGTCCAGGCCGATGCCGAACCGCGCGACGGTTCGACATCGGGAAGCAGCGCGGATCACGCTGGCGGTGACGGGCGCCCAATTGGTGCCGATGGCATCCGCATCACGTGCCAAGTCGATCAGAGTCCCTTCGTCGCACTCGGGAGCCTCGACGACCTGGGCGCCGACTGACGCTAAAACATCACGCTCGATCGAGCAGTCCGGCCACGCACGATCCGTGATCAAGACGCGGAAACGCGGGCCCATGTGGTGTCTTCAGCCCTGTTGAGCGGCCAGCTCAGACATGCGGATTGCCGGCTCGACCACCCTCTCCCAATTCTCATGCAGGTAATCGGGCGGGCCCCCTTTCGAGGCGACATACTCGGCCGCCTGCACGGTCGGGACCATTTCGATGGCATCCCAGGGACAGACCACCAACTCGTAGGGATCGCTCTTCTTGGTCGGGATGTGGACGCACACCTCGCAGCCGACGCAACGCTCGACATCGATTTCGCACCACGACTGCAGCACCGAAATCGAATCGCCCGGGACCTTATAGATACAGTCGACCGGACAGACCTCGAGGCACGCCTCGCAGCCGGTGCAGTTGTCGGCATTGATCACCGCCACTTCTTTGGGCAGTTTCTTGCGTGCTCCGGTCTTGGCCATAATCTTCCCCGTTACCCATCGATTAAAACAGCCGACGCTTGCCGGCCAATCTCTCGCTTTGCCGCAATCCCTTGTGAGGCCCGATTTTAAGCAGCGGGCAGCGCCCCTGCAATGCGGAAGGCGGCCTCGAGTCTCCGGGCCGCTTGGCCCCACGGCACGATTATCGGTTGCTCTGCCCGGATCGTGCAGCCAAATCAATTCTTGCAGCAAATGGGGCCGCAGGCAACCCGCCGAATGCGCCCAACACGCGGCCTCTCGCCTTTGCGGAGAATGTCAATCGCCGACTAAGGCATTCCAAAGTCTGCGGAAGTACCCGGGGTGCGGTTCTTCTGTCGGGGCTTTCACCCAGGGATCGCTCGTGGGGGAGGCATACGCGCTTCGCAAAGAATATGACGATCGAGCGTCAGTTGGGACCGCCGGTGCGCTGGGAGCCCTGGGAACCGCAGCCTGAGAGCTCGGCGCCGGCTGACTTTCCGGCCAGCGGACCCTCGCCGGCTGACTGTCGACATCGGCCACCGTTTGAGCGCGACCGGCGGAAGCGACTGAAGACGGCGCGACGGCAGGCTGTTGATGCAGTTCATCGCTCATTGTCGGCAGGGGACGATTAAGCGAAAGTGCCGAATTTAGTGGAGCATAGCTCGGCAGTGTCTCTCGGAATGATTTCTCGCCGGCCGTGCTCTTGCTGGTTGAGGTCGGCTCATCGCCCAGATAGGGATCGTGTAGCGGCTTCAGTGCGACATCGTGTTCGTCACGGGCCCGGTCGGGCATGTAGGCCGGAAACCCCGCTCGGGGCGACGCGTGCTGCGTGACGTCCGGACGCGGCGCGGACCGCGGCGGCGTGACTGCCGGACTAGCGCCCGGGAAGAACGGAAGGGGCCGGGCTCCGCCCGGATGGATCACACCGAGCGCTCCTTCGATTCGCGCGCGGGCCACGTCGTCACGTCCCGCGCGCAGATCGGTCAGTGCCTCTTGGAGCAGACGTTCGGCCCGCTCACGACTCGAAGCCGCTCCTGGCACGCTTGCGGCCGACGGCCCAGGAGAGTGTCCGTGCGCCGACGTCGTCGACGGAGGTGCGGCCGCCGCAGAAGGAACCGCCGAGGCTGGTTGAACTTCTCGACCAGCGGCGAGCGACACTTCGGGAGGAAACTGCGAGGCCGGTCGTGCAGTGGATTGGGCCGTCGCTGCCGAAGAAGCGGCTTGATTGCTTGCTGTCAAATTCGGTGACGAGGTCGCGCCATCAAGTCGCTGGCGCGCGCGCGCGATGCCGACCTCTGTGATGAGGTATTCGGGCTTGTATTCGAGCTTGCTGAACGAGGCATTCAGCGCCAGTGCGGCTCGAGCGTAGCGCTCGGCATCGTCCAATCGCTGTTCATCGAGCGCCTGCAATCCGTGGTCGAGCATCTGGATCGCCCGGGCTTTCACCTGGTCTGGCGGTGGCGACTGAGGATCGATCGCGGGCAGTGCACTCGTCAGCACTTTCGCCGTCGGGGCCGTGACCGGCGTGCTCGCCGATCCCAACGAGGTGTCCGCCTTGGGAGTCTCGAACGGATCGGCCGACTCGCGCGAGACAGCCGCCAATGCGGCAGCAGGCTTAGGAGCCTGCTTTACCTCGTGCTCAGGGCCGGCACCCAGAGGCCCCGCGATGACTCCACCGGACTTTTCTCTCCGATCGATTTCTGCGAGGACATGCTCTGGCCGGACATCGAACAGACTGTACGCGGCATTGAGGTCGGCCGCCTGCTGAGTCAGGCGCCGGGCCGCGTCGAGCCGATTGGCTTTCAACGCATCGGTCGCTTGTCGTAGCAGTTCGAGTGCGCGGCGGCGTTCGTCGGTGTTTCCCGGCTGGGTTCCGGCTGCGTTGTCGGCTGCCAGCACGACCCCGCCGCTTGGGAGAGAAACCCCTGCCATTACCCCCAACGAGCCGGCAACCACGAGCGTAAGCCATTTCGATCCCACGGGAGTCCCCTTCGTTAGCGGCCCCTCAAACGGGCATCTCGCTGGGTGCCACAACACAACCAGCCGGCCCCAGACCGGTCGCGGCAGACCGCGCAAGATTTACCTATCAGGAATTGCCTGTAAGATTTATCGGTTTTATTGATTGTGCCGGATGAGCGCGAACGGCCGATGGGTGATCACGTTCTAACGACCCCTGCCCTTGCTCTCAGGCTTCCGTAAGTCGTTGCAAATCGCGACATTGGAACGCCGCAATCGACCGGCCCGCACTTGGATTCCCAACAACTTGAAGCGAACAGCACATGAATCTCCGGGGAATGGGGTTGTTGGGGTCTTTGGGATCTATCGCCGCCTGCGGCCTGGTCGCCCTGCTTGGATGCGAAGACAAACCGGACAAACCGCGGCCTGCCGCGCATCCATTCGCGGGTCAAACGGTTGCCGTCTCGTTTCCATCGGGATACGGATTCGGCTACTCGTGGAAAGCGGCTCTCGACGAATGGGCCGAGCAGACCGGGGCAAAGTGCAACCTCGCGGAGTACACTCGCGGGGCCGCTGGGTTCAAGGAATTGCCCGCGGCCGACGTCGTCGTGCTGGCCTACTCCGACGTGCCCGCGATAGCGGCCGGTGAAGGCCTCGCTCGAATTCCCGAGAGCAGCCAGGCGGGAGAAGCGTCTGGAGGATGGAATGACCTCTTCCCCGGCGTTCGCGATCGCGTACTGACAATCTCGGGCCGGCCCACGCTCGTGCCGATCTCGTGCCCCGTTTTCGCGTGCTACCTCCGCGGCGACTTGTTGAACAAAGCTCGTCTCAAACCACCGGCGACGTGGGACGAGTACCAGACTCTGCTCGACACGTTGCCCAAATGGGCGCCTGGTCTAAGCGCTGTGGAACCGTGGGGAGAAGACTTCCGAGCCACGCTGTTTCTCGCGCGCGCCCTGCCTGCGGTGAAGAGGGCCGGAAGCTATTCGGTCTACTTCGACATCGATACCGGCGCCCCGCTGATCGATTCGCCGGCATTCGTACGGACTCTCACCCAAACGGTCGGCCAATTCTCCAAATTGTCGGCTGACTCGATCAAACTGAGTCCAGCCGACTGCCGGCGGTTGATCCTCACCGGCAAAGCGGCGATGGCCATTTCGTTCGAGCCAGGGCGAGCCGACGAAAAACCGATCGAGCGCGCGCCGGGCGTTTCTTTGCTCTTGGCCCGCCTGCCCGGCGCGCGGCAGGTTTACGATCGTAAGGCCAAGGCTTGGGAAACGCTGCCCGACGGCGAGGTCAATCACGCAACTCTTGCTCCCGTCGGCGGCCTGGCGTTGGCGGTTGCCAAGTCGATTCCCGCCGAGCGAGCCGAGGCCGCGTGGAACCTGGTAAATTTTCTCAGCGTCGATCGCTTTCAGCAGGCGCTCGCCACCGTTCCGAAAAGTGTCTGCCGCGAATCCCAGATGGCCAATGCCGTTGATTGGATCGGATCCGAGTTGCGGACCGACGAGATGTATGGTTATCTGGCGGTCAGTTCCGAAAGCTTGAGGACGACAAATCTGTCGCCCGAGTTGCCGGTCATCGGCCGGGCCGAGTTGCGAAAATCCCTGACCGAGGGGATCACCTCCGCATTAGAGGGAAAATCGACACCTGAAGCCGCGCTCAAGGAGGTCGCCGACCGTTGGAAGGCCGTCTCGGCTGGATTCGGCGTCGAGCGAATTCGCGACAGCTATCGTGCTTGCCTCGGGCTGGGTTCTGTCTTGAAAATCCCCGAAATCTCCACTCCGCAATATTGAAAGCGACCCGACGATGGCCACCACCGAAGTCAGCCGAATCGCCAAGCTTTCACGGCACACGCTCGACGGTCAGCCGTGGTACGGGACGGCTCTCTGTAAGCTGCTGGCCGGCGTGACCGCCGAAAAGGCGGCGGCCCATCCGATCCCGGGGGCGCATAGCATCTGGCAGGAAGTCTCGCACGCGATTACCTGGCGCAAAGTCACGATTCGACTGCTCAATGGCGAAAAAGTCCCTGAAGTGACCGAGGACGAAAACTGGCCCCAGCCGTCCGGGGATTCGGCGGCAGCGTGGCAGCAAACACTCGACGAACTGGCCGGCACCCAGGAGCCACTCGAAGCCGCCCTTGCGGCATTGACCGACGAGCGATTGTCGGAGAAAGCGCCCGAGAAGCCGTACTCGTTTTATGTGCTCGTGCACGGCGTGATCCAACACGACGCGTACCACGCCGGGCAAATCGCCCTGCTTAAAAATGCCGCGCCCTGAAGCGCGGCTATTTAAGAATGCCGCGCCATGAAACGCGCCTGCCTAATAATACCGCGGCGGTGAACAACGACACGTCCTGAAATTCGCGGCAGGCAAGACAAAGCCGCGACGCCCTTTTTTCGCGCTCTACTCGCCGCCGCGAACTGCCTGGGCACTATTTGGTGCTTTTGGCTGCGTCGGGCTTCAGCTCTCCGCAGTCGGCAACCACGATCTGGGCACTCGTTTTGCCGCTCTGGGATCCGAGGGATTCCATTTTCTTGACGACGTCCATGCCTTCGACGACCTTGCCGAAGACGACGTGACGTCCGTCAAGCCACGGCGTCTTCACCGTGCACAGGAAGAACTGCGAGCCGTTGGTGCCGGGGCCCGCGTTGGCCATGCTGAGCACTCCCGGACCTGTGTGCTTCAGTTTGAAATTCTCGTCCTCAAACGTCTCGCCGTAAATCGACTTGCCGCCCTGGCCGTTGCCACGCGTGATGTCTCCCCCCTGGCACATAAAACTCGGGATGACGCGATGAAACGGGCTTCCCTTGTAGCCGAAACCCTTTTCGCCCGTGCAGAGGGCGCGAAAATTCTCCGCCGTTTTGGGGACGACGTCGCTCCGCAGTTCGACCACGATGCGGCCCAGCTTCTTGCCGTCCGCCGTGATGTCCATGTAGCAGCGGGGATGCGGTCCCGTGTCGGTATCCGCAGCCGCCGCGCACCCGGAAACAAGAGCCAAACCGCAAACCGCAGTCAACGTTAACAAGCCGGGACGCATTCGGATCTCCCATGTGGAAGTTATTTCTTCTGATTGAAAAACGACGCAGGCATTTTAGCCCCTGCAAAATGGACCTTCAAAGCACCGGCTTTGCTCGCGTTTCGATTTCTAAAATCCACGACTCGGAAGGCGAGCGGCTTACTTTCGCGGCAACGCTCGCATCAAACGCAGGAATTCCGCGTCTAACGCCTTCAAATCCGCTCCGAACGCCGCTTCGAATTCAGCTAGGCGAGCCTCCTGTTCGTCCCAGATCATCGGCGGCTTCTTGGCAAGCTGTTTGAGGTAGGCCACGTACTGGTCGCGGTGCTTTTCGTTCAGGAAATAGGTCAGCGCCCAGGATTCGGCGTAAGCGTCGGCCGCTTTGTGGGCATCGAGGAAACGCTCGGTCCCCGCGACCAAGGTCGCGATCGAATCGCGCTTGCGGCGTTTGCGAACGAAATCGAGGAACCGATTGAGCCGGGGGCGATTGATCTCGCCGATCGTCTTCCAGCCGTGGGTGCCGTCGAGATCGGGAGTCTCGAAATACATGGCCATCCCCTCGGTCAGCCACAGGGGATTGTCGGCCAGACGCGTGTGCATGCCCGAATTGAAGGCGATCTGATGGGTCGCTTCGTGGACGACGGTCGCCATGTTGAAGCTGGCGGCCGCGGCCCGGCGCTTGATCTCTGACGCGGTCGTCGCCCGTTTTTTTCCCTTCCCGGCCGTCAGGTCGTAAAGCACGATCCGATTGGTGGGAATCGAGTAATAGCCCTTGGACTCCCCGGCGAAGCTGCCGGCATCGGCGGTCGCATAAACCTTGAAGTCCGCCTCGCCCTCGAAAATGATTGCGGGCAGCGGCCATTTCGGTTCCTCGAGCGGCAGTCCGGCTGCCTTCCAATGTTCCAAGAACGCGCCGAGCAGCCGTTCAAAGAGATCGCCGCACCATTGGGCATATTCGCGTCCGGCCCGCGTCGCAATCACGTAATGCCGCGTTTGAACCGCCTCGAAGCCGGGCCCCAGCTCCTCGCACAAGGCACGGGCCAACTCGGACGAGTTGAAGCGCACGAACGGCCGATCGAGCCGCTCGACCTTCGGCGACTTGGCGTGCCCGATCGTGTGCAGCCGGCCATCGCGACCCAAGAGCAACACGCCCCCGTCGGCCGCTTCGACGATCAGTTTGCCCTCGATCGTCGTAGGGGACGACTGATCGCCAAAGCGGACTCGCACGAGCGAGTCAGCCGCGCGAGCCTGCAGCCCGACGCACACCAGAAGGCAAACCGGGCCTACGATCCGCAGAGTTGCCGCTATGCCCTTCCGCCCCATAGGTCGATTGTAACAGTTTGAGCCGTGGTCCACGTCAGAGGCGATCTGCGGCTTGCCGCGGCGGAAATGCAGGTCAATAATCCGCTGGAGAGCACACTCTGGAGGGTTGTTTAATGAGCGAATCTGAGGCTCGAAGCGAAGGCGCGCGGCCGACGCCGAATCGCCTGGCGAAGGAAACGAGCCCCTATCTGCAGCAGCATGCCCTCAATCCCGTCGATTGGTATCCGTGGGGACCGGAGGCGCTCGAGGCGGCCCGCTCGCTCGATCGGCCGATTTTCCTCTCGATTGGCTACAGTGCCTGCCACTGGTGCCACGTGATGGAGCACGAGAGTTTTGAGAATCCGTCGATCGCCGCGGTGATGAACGCGCATTACGTCAACATCAAGGTCGACCGCGAGGAGCGGCTCGATCTCGACCAGATCTATATGTCGGCCGTGACCGCGCTCACCGGGCGCGGCGGCTGGCCAATGTCGGTGTTTTTGACGCCAGCACTCGAGCCATTCTACGGCGGAACGTATTGGCCCCCCGAACCCAGCATGGGGATGCCCGGCTTTCGCGACGTGCTCGAGCGCGTGCACGAGGCCTGGGAGGAGCGGCGTGCTGACGTCGAGCGAGGCGCTGCCGAGCTGACGGAAGCCGTCTCGCGGGCCAGCCAAACACACGCCGCGCCCGAGAGCCTCGACGTCTCGCTCTTGGATGTGGCCGAGGACACTCGTTTGCGGATTGCCGACCGCGTGCACGGCGGTTTCGGCCAAGAACCAAAGTTCCCGCACCCGATGGATCTGCGGCTTCTGTTGCGGACCTGGAAGCGGTTCGGCCGCGCGGAAGCGCGCGACATGGTCCTGCTCACTCTCGACAAGATGGCCGCCGGCGGGATTTACGATCACTTGGGGGGCGGTTTTCATCGTTATTCGACGGACGCCCGCTGGCTGGTCCCGCATTTCGAGAAGATGCTTTACGACAACGCACTGCTGGGATCGGCGTACCTCGACGCATTCCAGGTTTCTGGCGAGCCGCGGTACGCGTGCGTCGTCCGCGAGACGATGGACTATGTCTTGCGCGAAATGGCCCATCCCGACGGAGGCTTTTACAGCACGCAAGACGCTGACAGCGAAGGCGAAGAGGGAAAGTTCTTCGTCTGGACGAAGAGCGAAATCGAGTCGGTGCTCGATCCCGAGGAGGGCCGCGTCTTTTGTTACTGCTACGACGTGACGCCCGAGGGAAATTGGGAAGGGCACAGTATTCTCAACCGGGTCAAAACGCACGCGCAGGCCGCGCGGATGCTCGGGCTTTCAGAGACCGATCTCGAGAGAGTGCTTGCCGACAGCCGTAAAAAGCTCTTTGCCAGGCGCGAAGAACGCGTGCATCCGGGTCGCGACGAAAAAATTCTTGCGGGCTGGAACGGCCTCATGATCGCCGCGATGGCGCGTGCCGGCCGCGTGCTCGACGAGCCGCGCTTGACGGCGGCCGCCGCCCGGAGCGCCGATTTTCTGCTCAAGCAGCTGCGCACGCCGGAGGGCCGACTCCTGCACGTCTTCAAGGATGGAAAGGCGCGGCTGGCCGCTTATCTCGACGATTACGCTTGTGCGATCGACGCCTTAGTCGAGGTCTATCAGGCAACCTTCGACCCCCGTTACGTCGCGGCCGGTGCCGAACTGGCGGACGATTTGATCGCACGGTTCAGCGACAAGTCGACGGGCGGCTTCTTCTACACCGCGCACGATCACGAGGCGCTCATCGCCCGCAGTAAGGATCTACACGACAATGCCACGCCCTCGGGCAACGGGATGGCGGCCTACGCGCTCTTACGGCTCGCCCGGCTCTGCGGACGCGAGGATTTCGAGACCGCCGGGCGACGCACGCTCGAAATGCTCTCGGGCGAAATGGCCC
>DASZIA010000278.1:0-15445 GCA_035949535.1 Planctomycetaceae bacterium
TGGGGTCGGCGTCTTCGCCGCCCCCAGTGCTTCGATTCTGGGGGCGAACCGAAGACGGTTCGACCCCAGCCACCCTCAGCCTGGAACTTTGCTGGAGACGCAGCACTATTGCACCCACGTGTGGAAAGTTTGTCGCGGTGATTCCAATTCGAGTTGGTAGTCGACCGACGAGACCAGGCCGTGCCGCTCGATGAGCGGCCGCAGTCGTTCGTAAGGCAGATTGCCTCCGGGACTGACGACAAACTTGACGCTCGGCACCCAGTACAAATGGTCGGGCGGTCGGCCCCAGGTTCGCGCTTCGCGATCGAGCGTGGGAACGACCAGTGCCGCCAGGCGCTGGGCCGATTCCGCGCGGTTGATCGAAATGGGCGGCTGCTCGCCGACCACGATGGCCCGGGCTCCGATCCAGATCGTGACGTCGTGCTCAAATCCGATGCTCGCCTGCGGACTCGAATATCCCCAGCGACGTCTCACGCCGGCGCGCTGAGGGGCATCGTAACTGTCATGACTGGCGTTCAGCAGGCCCGCAGCACTCCCTTCGCCATCCGAGCCGGACGAGGTCTGGCCCGCCGCGCCTCCACCATCGCTCCCCGGGTCGCCGCCAGACGGAGAACCGCCCGGCAGAGCCGACCCACCCGGAGCGCCGTCGCCCGCGCTTTCTGAAGCGGCTTGTGACGAACCGGTCGATCCTGAGGCCGGTGGCGAGGATTGCGATTGGCTTGAAGCCCCGCCTCCGATTCCATCGCTGGCCGATCCGGGCTGAGAAGCGCCGGAACCCGCCTGCAGGATGGGCGTGGAGGGGAACGAACCGAAATCCGACGAGGACTGTGCAGCTTGTGACGGGCCGGTTTGGGACGGGCCAGTTTGGGACTGGCCTGTTTGGGCCTGGCCGATTCGCGACTGGCTCACTAAAGAATCGCCGAATGGAGTGGGCCGTGCGTCGCCGCCTGTAGGGCCTAGTTGGTTGGCACTCGCCTCGCTTCCGGTCTCACCAACGCTCGCCAAGTCGGATCCGGTGCCTCGAGCTGCGCCTTGCGGGGGCAGCAATTCAATTCCCGAGCCCGATTCAGTCGCGCCGGATTGTGCGTTTGAGCCGGTGCCCGCGATTCCACCAGCGAGCGTTCCGCGTGTTGGTGACGCCGCAGGTGAGCCGCCTGGATTGAAACCACCCGCCATTGAGCCACCAACTCCGTTTCCGTCGGTCCCGCTCGCGGAGACTCCGCCGGATCCCGGACCGCCTGGACCGAATCCGCCTAAACCGACGCCGGCTGCACTGCCACCGGTCGAACCACCAGTGGCCGGACCTCCATTCGCCGAGCCGCCGCCCCCCAAACCGAGACCGTTCGAACCACCGCTGCCAGAACCGGCACCGCCAGATCCGGCGCCACTAGATCCAGAACCGCCCGGAACGCCGCCTGTCATCGTGTTGCCGCTTGCCACAAGCGAGTCGCCACCGGCGCCTTTCGCCGCGCCCTTCGAGCCGCTCGAGGTCAGGTCGAATGGATCGTCAAAGGGAGAAGCCGGCTTGCCCCCCGTCCCATTTCCCCCCGTCCCATTTCCACCAGTTCCGCTTTCTCCCGCCCCGTTGCCCCCCGTGCCGTTGCCCGCTGCCCCGCTGCCCGCCCCCGCGGCCAAATCGTCGCGCGAGCTGCCGGCGCCCGCGCGCCCCGGACCGTGAGGATTCAAACTGCCGCGGACGCCAAAGACATCGCCGAAGACGCTTTCCCGTTTGGCGATGGCATTGGCGACGGCCTCGCGACAAGCGACGACGGCCTGCGGGTCAGGAGTCGGAGCCGCGAGCTTTTGATCTTCGCCGAGCAGCTCGTATCCGAAAGGCGCTTTCAATCGCTCGAGCAGATTGCGGGCCCGGTAATAGGAGAGCGTGCCGCTGGGTCGCACCACCATCAACACGTAGGGCTTGGGATCGTTGGGGGCGGAGTGCGTCGACCAGTATTCAAGGAGCGCCTCGGCCCCCGCCAAGAGCGGGTTGGCCGCGCTCGTAAAGCCCGTGATGTCTGCCGACGTGAGCGAGATATCTTCCTGCAGAAACTTGATCTGATTGTCGACGCATTCGATCACGATCGGTCGGCGGGTCGTGCCCGAGACGCCGTCGTAGGCCGCGAACGCGTACTCAGTCGACTCGTGAGCAATGTGATCGCGAATCTTCCGCAGGCGCGAGCCGCGCTTTGCCAGTTCGCTCTCGACCTTTACCCCTTCGACGGAGAGGTCCTGAACGGAAGCCAGCGTGCGGTCTTTCGCGGCGCGCAGGTCGGCCAGCTCGCGCTCGAGCTGTTCGAGATTCGTATGAATCTGTTGCGAACGCTCGCGCTCTGCCGAAAGCGCACGCTGTGCGTCAGCGGCCGTGCGCCTTTTGTCGTCGGCCTGACCGGAAAGCTCGGCCACGCGCGTCGTGAATTTGGCATTGAGGTCGATCGTTTCACGCGGCGGCTCGACGACCGGAGTCGGGGCCGGGGTCAAAACGGGCTTTGGTGCCGGCGCCGGCTCGACCTTGACGACGTCGCGGGCGACCTCGGTCGCCGCCTTGGCGATCTTTTCCTGGCGGATTTTTGGCGAGACGACCATCAGCACCAGAATCAGCGAACCCATTGTCGACATCAAAACGTCGAGAAAGGCAAAGAGCCCGACCGACGTTTCGTGGACAGAATGGGAGCGCCGCATGGAGCCCGATCCAGAATCGACAGGTCAGTGATCGCAGTTAATCGCGGCGAGGTCGGCGCGCTCGAACGTCGCTGGAACAAAGCGAAACGAAGAACGCAGGATTGGCGAATGCCCGGTTGAGGCGGAGACTCTACGAAACGGCGACAAACCCGGCTACGGCAACATCTTCCGGCCCGCACCACTCGCTTTTTTGGGGCGTCCAATCATTAACAATCGCACAGGCGTGTGCGGGGCACGTACGGGTTAAATCGGCCCCATTCGAAGTCGCGTTCAGTCAATCGCCCTATCGAGAGCCGATCGCGGACGTTCAGAGAACACGGATCACGGGCGCGAATGCCCCGTATTCGCGCGACGACTTGGGCTACGTGGTCTTCTCTCTCTTCGCCATTACCTCAACTTGCCGAACCTCGCGGCGGGTTTTTCTTTGCGCCGAATCCGCCGCTAGACTTACGGCGTGAGACGGGGGCTGCGAAATCACAGCCGAGAAACCTCGATGCAATGCCTGCTGGCCGTTTATCAGACTGAGATCCCGTGGTGGGCGTTCACAGTGCTTATCGTCTGGATTTTCGCGCGAATCCTAAGCCGCGTGATTGGTTCCAAGCAGGCATTCATCATCACCTGCTGTCTCATCGTGGTCCTGTTTGGGTTCCGATTCCCGGTCGTTCTAGGGCCGTTTCTTTTGTTCTCAGGCGTTGTTTGGCTCGCTAGATATGTGACGCGTCGGCGTCGCGCCAACTTGCCGCTCTTCGATCATAGAAAGGTGGCCGCGTGGCTCGCTGGGCAGCCTCGTCCGAAGCTGCCCAACCGTCGCGAGACGCTGATTTTGGCCATCGCCGCGGTAATTGGCGTTCTGCTCTACTTTTCCTACGAATTACCGTTGCCGGAATGACGGCATGAGCGACGAACCGAGAGAGAGTTGGGACGAACGCTTCATCAAGCGATTGAAGCGGGCCGCGAACGAAGGCGAGATTGCCAGAACGATGTCTCAGGCGATTGGCCTCACCGTCATCATCCTCTTCTGGATCACTTCTCTCGACTTGATCTGGCAATCCCTTCGCCCTCCTGACTGACAGCTCCCGTGACCGACCAACCCAACTCGCACCCACTACCCGACTTTTGAGGCAGCGGCCCTTTGGGACAAACGCGACTTTTGAGGCAAAGCCGCGCAGTCCTCCGGTCCCGTCCGGCGCTCCCGGTAGAATCGCGACATGAGCGACGAGCAGCTCGGCAACGCGCCGGACCAAGAAACGACGCGAATCTACGGGCGATTGCCGATTGGGCATCGGCGATCATCTTGGGCGTTGGCCTCTCGCTCGCGCTTCTGCTGCTTTACAATCATCTGGCACCGCACGCCCGTGAAATGGTCGTGGTCACATGGGTCTGTGCCACGCTAATCGGTGGTCTGTTCGGTTTCTTCGCGCTATTCCTCTGGCTGCTGAGCCAGGTCGTGTTTAGAGAAATGCCCCAAAGCGGCGCGGATGATCCTTCGGAGTCAACCTGACGCGACGTCCGGGCTTTTTAGGCACGCTCGATTTTTGGGGCGAAACTGTATTTTCAGGCAATGCCGTAGGCGCCGCGCGTGCTTGTGTGCACGATTTCCGTGTGCCAGAATCTGCTGCGTGGAGCGGGTTTAGGACAGGCTCAAAACAGGACTGGAAAATGAGCGAAACGACGCGACAGCAGCGAGAAAGGCTCCTCTCTCTCATCCGCCAGCGCTCCTATCGCAAGGGTGAGGTCAAACTGGCCTCTGGAAAAATCAGCAACTTCTATTTTGACGGCAAAATGGTCGAGCTGATGCCCGAGGGGGCGCATCTCATCGGCGAAGTCGTGTTCGAGGAAATTGCGGACAAGGGCATTGACGCCATCGGCGGACTTGCGGTCGGAGCAGTCCCGATGGTCACGAGCGTCGTCATCAGCTGTTATCACCACGGGCAGAAAAACATCGAGGGCATTTTTGTGCGCAGCGAGGCCAAGGGCCACGGCACTCGAAAGGTCGTCGAAGGGATGCTCAAGCCTGGTGATCGGGTCGCCATCGTCGACGACGTGGCAACGACCGGCAACTCTCTCATGGAGGCGGCTAAGGCCGTCGAGGCTGCGGGCGCCAGCGTCGAACTGGTCCTGGTGATCGTCGACCGCCAAGAGGGAGCAGAAAAACTCTTCCGCGACGCCGGCTATCCGTTTAAGTGGATTTTCACCAAAGACCAAGTCATGGAGGCGGACCACGTCTCTGCGCTCTGACGCGTTCCAGCTTCTCAATACGACCGGACTGACGGGCGATAACGCCGCCCGAATCGCGTCCTTGGCCAAGCAGGAATTCGCTCGCAACGCGGGCCTGGCGGAATTCTTGCTCTTGAGCATCACCCTTTTGATCGGCCAAGTCTGGGGCGACAACGAAGCGCTCCCCGCGGCCGATGTTGCCAAGCTGCAAGCGGGGTTACTGGCGCCTCTCAAATCGTGGCTGGCGAACGACCGATCCTTTCGCGATCCGAACAGCATCGCGGCCGTCGTCGAAGCGGTTCGCGATACGCTCCCCTGACCGACCCACCCAAAGCCTGACACCTTGCAGCAGACGCAGCGCTACGTCGCCTGTCTCAGCTCCGTGATGGAGTGCGGGCCGGGGCTGGCCGGTGGTGCTCCCGCGACGTTGAGATTGAATTGATAGTCCGTTTTGCCGGGTGGGCCGATGGTGGCTTGGAATTCGGGATTTGATGCGTTTTTGTCGGGGTCGTTGTAGAGGTTGTGCATCAAGTCTGGCGACTCAAAGTCTCCGAGACGCCGGGCCATGTTGAACCGGGCAAACAACACCACGTACGACCCGGGCGGAACGCCATCCGAGTGCCGATAACTCGTAAACTCGAATCGCCCTTCGGAGTCGCAAATCGCCCGCAGCACGCCGTCCGGTTTTTTCGGATCCCACAGCATCACCAGTGTGAACGGTGCCGGCGCATTGCCGTCCACGGTGACTATGCCCGCGACGGGCGCCACGTCGACCTTTTGTAACCCCGCGTCCCGAAATGCCTGCTCCTCCCGGTCGGCCTTCGAGCCGCAGCCGATCAATGTCAAGCAGCAAATCATCAAGGCCAGCGCCCACTTCCTCGAGCGGGCCGCCGGCACGTCACAGCGAGTCACCATTCCGCGTTCATCCTTCAGGCAAAAAATGCGACTGGCTCTTCATGACTCTGTCGTCCCTCCGGGACTTAAACACCGAAAACTGCCGCCCGAGACCCAGGGCTTACGCCCTGGGCTACTATCTGGCGCCCCCTTGCGGGGGCTTCCGAGGCACTGAGTCCCGACATTCCGTTTGCCGAATTCCCGGATCCCCTCGGACAAGCCGCCAGTGCCACCCCGAATCCAACTTTTCGCGTGTACTGACCACTAGAACCCGTCGGTGACGGGTTGGTGGCCGTTTCGGCTGATCAGTCGGCAGAAGACCGTGACACTCATGTTCTCGCTGACCATGTGTGCCGAACCGTCAGCCATCAAAAGTCCGCAGCTGCCCGGATGAAAGCTGTAGAGGCCGCCTCCATTTTCGTTGGAGCAATTCATGATGCAGACGGGCGTGAAGACCGGGGCCTTCTCCAGGGGAGCGTTGGTTTCCCCCGTGAAGTCGGTTCCCGAGAGTTCGTTGATCGCATTTTCAATGCACGCCCAACAACCGCCGCCGTTATTTCCGACGACCCCCGGGAAGCCCGCAAAGGGGGCAAAGAACGTATTGGCGATCGTGAGCTGTTGTTTGACGCCCCGATGCCAAAGGTCGGGAAGTCCGGCAAGCTCGCCGGCCAGGATCGTGGTCGACGTACCGTCGAGCACCGATTCGATCGAGATTCCCAGGGAATGCTCCTCGACAATGCCGTTGGTGCTTCGTTCTGGGGAACAGGGGTTGGTGAACTTGTAGTAAGCCTGCAGCGAGCCGATGTACTCGTTGACCGCTGTGTAATCGTTGGCACCAGCCCAGTACGGGCTGATGAAGGTGTTGGTGCCGCGCGAGGCCTTCAGAAGCGCCGAGAGGCAGTTGTCGATCGTTCTTTCCAAGAACGGATTCTGCGTCCGGGGCGCCGACGGGCAGACATAGGCCGGGATCACCGCTCCGGCCGGCGCCGTTCCCGGCGAAGTGCCGCCGCATCCGCCACTGCAATGCGTGGAGTTGGGAAAGCACCAAACCTGATGCAGGGTTCCGCCCTTGTTGCTCTCGCAGATCGTGACAGGCGAGTAAATCGGCTGATTCATGCAGATCTGGTGATAGACGGTGCCGCTTTCCATGAACTGCAGCAGATACTCGGCCCAGAAGTGGATGTTCGAGCAGTCGATGCCCCTCGGGATTTCCGGGCAGCTGCCGTTATTGTTCACGATTTTGCTGATCGGCCCGGGCCCCGTCATGCTCGACGGTGTAAAGACTTTGTTGATGTCGACATAGTTGTGCTGGGCGATGCCGATCTGCTTGAGATTGTTGCGACACTGCGTGCGGCGCGCCGCTTCGCGGGCGGCCTGCACGGCCGGCAGCAAGAGCGCGATCAAAACCGCGATGATCGCAATCACAACCAGCAATTCGATCAGAGTGAAACCTCGACGCACTCTCGACATGAGATAAAACTCCCTCATCAGAAACACGAAAAAAAGTGCTCAGTCGCGGGCGCTGATCCCACTCTTCGCTCAAAGGAATCAGCGAACAGCCGGACAACGCGTCCCGGCTTGGCGCTCAATGTTCGCTTCGAAAACCGGCACCGCGGCATTGCCGTTTCTCTTGTGCTGGTTTTGTGGCAGTGAGCGGTGCTTACGTTACGAAAGTCGTGTGTAGATCCATGGGACCAATTGATAAAATTTCCTTGAAGAAATGCGAAGTTTTTTGCACGCGTTTTTGGCGGCACAGTCCTGATCCGCGAGCAATTCAATTAGGGGAAACCCTCGGTGTGCTCGAAGGGGAATCCGCTGACCAGGCGGTTTCGGATCGCATCTTGATGCGAATTTGCGTGTTTGGCGCTCTTGACCAACCTCCGACTGGACTGATTCACTAACTGTCGGATGGGAGCATTAAAAATCCGCCAACCCAAGCGTCGTGTTAGGAAACTCGCAGAGCGCTACCGGGGGCGAGCGATAATTCTGAAATATCAGTAGTTGTACGGATGAACGTAGGGCGCTCGATCTCGACGATCGGTGAGGCGGGCGAAAGCGAGGTTCGGGCGACGCCAGCGGAGCGAAGTATCACACGATGCCCTTGCCGAACCAGCTCGCACTCCAACCACGAAACTTGGTCGACCGAATCTAGGCGAGAAGCTGCCGCACGATGTTCCCGTGCACGTCGGTCAGCCGGAAGTTGCGGCCTTGGAAGCGGTGGGTCAGTCGCGTGTGATCGAATCCCAAGAGGTGCAGAATCGTGGCGTGCAGATCGTGGACGTGCACGCGGTCTTTGATTGCGTTGAAGCCGAAATCGTCGCTCTCGCCGAGCGTGATGCCCGGTTTCACGCCGCCGCCGGCCAGCCACATGGTGAAGCAGTTCGGATGGTGATCGCGGCCGTCGTTGCCTCCCTGCACCATGGGCGTGCGGCCGAACTCGCCGCCCCAAACGACGAGCGTGCTGTCGAGCATGCCGCGTTGCTTCAGATCTTTGACGAGAGCCGCACAGGCCCGGTCCGTGGCCAGGCAATTCTTTTTGAGGTCGTGAACGAGGTTGCCGTGCTGGTCCCACGCTTCGTGAAACAGCTCGACAAATCTCACGCCCCGTTCGACCAGCCGGCGGGCGAGCAAGCAGTTGTTGGCGAACGACGGCTTGCCCGGCTCGGCACCGTACATTTCGAGAATGTGTTTCGGCTCGCGGCCCAGATCCATCAGTTCCGGAGCGCTGGCCTGCATGCGGAAGGCCATCTCGAACGAATGAATACGCGTGGCGATCTCCGGGTCACCCATCCGCGCGAGTCGCATTTGATTGAGCGCCTGAATCGCTTCGAGCGAGTCTTCTTGCACGCTCCGATCGATGCCCGGCGGATTTGACAGGTAGAGCACCGGATCGCCCGTCCCGCGAAACTGCACTCCCTGGTAAACGGTCGGCAGAAAGCCGCTCCCCCAGTTGGAGTTCCCGCCGCTAGGCCCCTTGGTCCCAGAGCTGAAGACCACGAAGCCGGGCAAATCCTGCGACTCGCTTCCCAATCCGTACGTGACCCAGGCACCGAGGCTCGGCCGTCCGAACTGCTGGGCGCCGGTGTTCATCAAAATCTGACCGGGCGCATGGTTGAATGCGTCGGTGACCATCGACTTGACGATGGCCACGTCGTCGACGACGCCGGCCAGATGGGGAACGATTTCCGACAGTTCGGCTCCGCACTGTCCGTGTTGGTGAAACTTGAACCGCGGGCCCAGCAGGTTCGAATTGGGATTGATAAAGGCGGCCCGGTAGCCCTTCAGTAACTCCGCGGGAGGCAACTGCCCGTCGAAGCGCGCCAATTGCGGCTTGTAGTCGAAGAGTTCCAAGTGGCTCGGCGCGCCGGCCATAAAGAGAAAAATGACGCTTTTGGCTTTCGCAGGATAATGCGGTTGATGGACGGCAAGCGGATTGTTCGACTTCGCGACCGCTCCCGCGCGGCCTGCCAACAATTCCGCCAGCGACATCGCGCCCAAACCCACGCCGCACTGCTGCAAGAACCAGCGGCGCGAGAGGGTGCGCGGATCGCAGCCGCGATACAAGAAATCCTGGCAGTTCATGGTTGGTCCAACGTCCGAAATCGAAACTGCAGACTAAGAGCCGAATTCCAATTTTGAACAGGAGGTAACGGAGGCAACGGAGAAAGAGGAAGACGACCGATGAGATCTGCTCATGCATTTAGTCTCTGTTACCTCTGTTACCTCCTGTTCAAAACTCTTGATTTTCTTCCTTCGTCGGTCTGAGATCACGCGTCTCGGAGTGTGGCGCGATTGACTATTCTTTTGTGATCGTTTCGTCGAGGTTCAGTAGCACGCGCGAAACCGCCGTCCAGGCGGCAAGTTGCTCCTTCGTCGCTCCTGACGGAAGCGGGATCGGATGCTTGGGATCTTCGGCCGCAAACTCGGCGGCTGCCGCTTCTTGGCCGGCGAAACGTTTTGTCTCTTTTTTGTAGAGAGCCAAGAGCGTCGAAGATTCAGCGGCGGAGGGCGGCCGTGAAAGGCAGCGGCGGAACGCATACGCCAATTGGTGCGCCGGATCAACGCCCCCTTCGCGCAGAACTTTGAGGGCCAGGGCCCGCGCGCATTCCAGAAATAGCGGCTCATTGAGTGTCGTGAGCGCCTGCAGGGGCGTGTTGGAGCGCGCCCGCCGCACGCATGAGAAGTCGCCGTTGGGGGCATCGAACGTCTGCAGCGCGGGATAAGGCACCGAGCGGTAGCGAAACGTATACGTCGCGCGGCGATAGCGATTGGCTCCATGCTCCTCGAACCAGATCTTTGGGCCGTAGCTGGCCGGCGGCAGAAACAAGAAATCCGGTGCCGGCGGGAAAACGCTCGGACCGCCCAGCCGCGAATTCAAGAGGCCGCTCGATTCGAGCGCGATGTCGCGGACGATTTCGGCATCGACCCGGAAGCGCGGACCCCGAGCCAACAGGCGGTTGTAGGGATCGCGAGTGTAGTGCTCGGGTGTGACGACGGAGGACTGGCGGTACGTGGCCGAGGTCACGATCAGGCGATGCAGCCACTTGAGGCTCCAGCCCCGGTCCATAAATTCAACCGCCAACCAGTCGAGCAGTTGCGGATGCGATGGGGTCTCGCACTGGGAGCCCAGGTCTTCGCTCGTGCCGACGAGCCCGATACCGAAATAGCCCTGCCACACGCGATTCACGATGGCCCGTGCCGTCGTCGGCGAGCGGCGATCGGCCAGCCAACGCGCGAACGTCAGCCGCGTGGGCGGTGCGTCTGCCGGAAGCTGATGCAGAAATCGCGGCACGCCCGGAGAGACCGCACGCTCCGGCTTCAGGAAATCCCCCCGCTTGAGCATGTGCGTCATGCGGCCATCTGTGCGGGCCGAGAGCACAAATTGCGATGACCCCTCCGGATGCTGCTGCCAAAGCGCCTCGATCGCGTCGTTGGCCTCTTTCCACTCGGGAACCGTCGTCCGCCAATAGCTGAAAATCGTGGCGACCTGCGCCGGCGTTCGTTTGGCCGATGGGACCGCCAGCAGTTCGCGGACATTTTGCGGAAGCGGGTCGGCCGTCGGGTTCGGCGCATTGGTCACCGACAAGCGGAAGCGGCCCAGATTGTTGGTCTGATTGTCGTCGCTGTTCCAGCCTCCGTGATTTTGACTGAGCGCGAAGGTGAGCACCGTTCCGGAGGGGAATGAAATCGGCTCTTCCGCCACAAATACGGCTTTGCGCGGCTGATTGCGGCGGTGCGGTCCGTTGTCGATCGCCCAGGCAGTCGACTGCTTATGATCGATCGCAAATTCGACCGGCCCGGTGACGCGGCTCCTGCCCGATTTGTCGTCGAAGATCTTTTCCAGCGGCCGTTCTGCCGGATTCACATCGGCCGTGGCACGCACCAGGGTCACGGAGGTCGACTTCTGCGAGCCGTCGGCCGGAGCAGCCCGCACCGAAAACTCCGAAAGCGCGCACGTCCCCTTGATCGATCGGCCCGGTCCGCCCAGCGGCAGATTGGCATCGTTTAACAGCTCGAGGCGAAAGCCCGTGATGTTGGGAACGGTCGTCTTGACGGTGAAGTCTTCTGTGTTCTTTGTCGGCGCATAGCCTTGGCAGAGGATCGATCCGTCGTCGAGCAGGTAATGCTTCTGCCCGCCGGCGACCAGATCTTCGGGAACCGGACGGACGACAGTCCACTCCGGTTGGTTCCCACGCACGCGTTCTTCCCAGGCGCTCATTTGCTCCGGCCAGTGGGAATTGCGGTGCCGCAGGCCGGCCTCGATCTCGTGGATGCGGCGAAAAATGTCTGCCCGGCGCCGCTGTTCGCCGGGCGTGTAGGCAGCGACGTTCGCTTCGTTGTCGTTATTCAGGAAGGCGAAGATGCGGTAGTACTCTTCCTGGGTCAGCGGATCGTACTTGTGGTTATGGCACTGGGCGCACTGAATGGTGAGGCCAAGGATACTTTTGCCGACGGCATCCAGGCGATCGAACATCGCCTCCATCCGAAACTGCTCGGGATCGACGCCCCCTTCTTCGTTGAGCATTGAGTTTCGCAGGAAACCGGTGGCGACGACCTGGTCTTGAGTCGCGCCGGGCAGTTCGTCGCCGGCAAGCTGTTCGATGATGAACTGGTCGTACGGGAGATCACGATTGAGGGCGTTCGTCACCCAGTCACGGTAGAACCAGACTTGCCGCGACTTGTCCTTCTCGTACCCGTCGGAGTCAGCGTAGCGGGCCGCGTCGAGCCACTGTCGGCCCCAGCGCTCGCCGAAATGGAGCGAGGCCAACAGCCGCGACACTTGGCGCTCATAAGCATCGGGGCTTTGATCTGCGAGAAACGTATCGACTTCTTCCGGCGTCGGCGGCAAGCCGATCGCGTCGAGCGATAGCCGCCGCAAGAGCGCGATTTTGTCCGTCTCGGAGGATTGGGGCAGTTTTTCCCGTTCGAGGCGTTCGGCGATAAAAGAGTCGATTTCGTTGCGGACGTGGTAAACACTGCTCGGCTGCGGCAGGGCTGGGCGCACGGGGGGCAGGTAGGACCAGTGCTGCGACCACTTTGCCCCCTGCGCGATCCAGCGGCGAACCAGGTCGAGCTGCGCGGCAGAGACCCGCTTTCCGGTCTTCGGCGGCGGCATCCGTTCGTCGGGATCGTCGGAGGCCATCCGCCGCAGGGCTTCGCTTTTTTCCGGCTTGAAAGAGACAAACGGCGTTTGACCGCCCAGCTCAGTGAACAGACCGTCTTTCGTGTCCAGACGCAGGTCGGCCTTGCGCTGCTTGTCGTCGGGGCCGTGGCAATCGAAGCAATTTTGCGAGAGGATCGGGCGAATGTCCCGGCTGAAGATGATCTCCTCGTCGGCGACAAGCCGTCGCGCCTCGAACCCCACGACCGAAGCGGCGGCCAAAAGAATCACCGTCGTACGGATGCGGCTGAACGCGTTCATGCGACGGGAACCTGGCGCTGGAAAACCGATGTCAAAGGATCGCGTCTCAGGGCGCGAGTTTATTCGGCGTGTCCTGGTCGCTTCTCACAAGCGCGAAGCGGGCCAGGCGAAGGCGGTTGGGGTGGGTCGCTCCAGTATAAGCGGAGGCACGGCCCGTCGCGAGGATTCGCCGCCCGGCAAAATATTGGCAGGCGAGGCCCACGCCCGAAGGCGGCTCCCGTTCAATTCACGCTGTTCAATTGAGGCTGAATTCGGGGGGCCAGCCGGCGTCTGCGTCGGCCCAGCCCGTGGAGGCGCATTTGAGGTCCGCGGCGGCGGCTGACGTTGGTGCCTTCAGTCGCTCCTCAATCAGACGCAATACGAGCCGGCAGCGCTCCTTCACGTCCGTTTCAGCCAAGACCTGATACGCGACCTGTGACTCGAGCGACATCGCATCAGCCAGCACATCGCACAAGATCCCGAGCGGAACGGCTTCCTTTAGGGCCCGGCGCAGCACGCGATCGAGATTGTGTTTCGGAAACAGGCTGCGGAATGCCAACAGCAACCGACGCCGCTGCGCATCGGCCGCCGCGGGGGAAAACGGACTTTCGGGATCCGGCTGTAGCTCGAGCTGGGCGATCCGGTACGCCTGCTCGTCTGGCTCTTCCTGAACGATACGCGCCCGCGACAGGCCTTGCAGCACGAGATAATAGCGGCCGTCGTCGGTCTGCTGATCGGCAGTGATACGGCCCAGGCAGACCGTGTCATGAATCGGCGGCGAGACATCGGTCGTCGTCCAGCCGGGCTTGAGGAGTGCCATCGCGATCAGGCGTTCTCCCGCCAGAGCATCCGCCACCATTTCCCGGTAGCGTGGCTCAAAAATATGCAGCGGCAGCAGCAGATGCGGAAAATGGACGACGTCGGGCAAGGGAAACAACGGCGCCGTCCCCGCAAAAGTCGCAAGCTGCTCGCGAACGTCGAACGGCTTGCTCATGATTGTTCCTCGACTCCATTGAGTTGAATCGTGGGAATTCGCTCTTCGACCAATTCTACGCCAGCCGGATAGGTTTGGGTGGCTTCCAACAGCTCCAGAAAGCAGGTTTTCATGTCCGCATGGAACTTTTGGAGGTCAAGACCCTGATAAAACAGGCCGTAACGTTCGAGGTTCAATCGGGACGATTCGTAAAGTTTGCGCGCCCCGCCCAGGTTTTCGTTGCCAAAATGAAACAGGGCGACGGCAGCCTGGATCAGTCCTTGATAGAATTTCTTCTCCTCGCCGAGCGTCTCGGACCAGAGTTCTTCCAGCACCTCGTGACACTCGAAGAACTCTTGTTCGTTAAACAGCCGAATGCCTTCCAGATACTTCTCGGGGTACTGGCTCATTCGGCGGGAACTCGTTTGGCAAGAGGAGGCGCGACGGGGTACCTAATACGGCTCAATTGATCGAACGGTGCTCGCGACAGCTCCGCGACGCGCCACCCCGGAATCTTATCCGGGAAAGCGTACGCTGCCCACTGCTCTGGACCCGCATCCAGGAGGATCCAAGATGGCAAAGAGTGCTAGAACCGCCCGCAAGCCAGCCCCTAAGCGCCCACCCGCCGCGTCTGGCGCGCGGACCCGCACCGCGGCGAAGAGTCCCCCGAAACGGAAGGCGTCGGCCGCACGAACTCCTCCCGCCAAACAGGCGGTCGCCTTGGCCGGGCTGCGCGCGCAGGCCAAGCAAGTGGTGCTGGGCCTGGCCAAAGCCTATCCGGATGCGACCTGCGCCTTAACGCATCAGAACGCGTACCAGTTGATCGTGGCCACGATCCTCTCGGCGCAGTGCACCGACGAGCGCGTCAACATGGTGACGCCGACGCTCTTCGCCAAATATCCCGACGTGCGCGCGCTGGCCGCGGCCGATCAGTCCGAGCTCGAGGCGATGATCCGCTCGACCGGCTTCTTCCGGGCGAAGGCCACCAGCCTTCGGGGCATGGCCAAAGGCGTCGTGGAAAACTTCGGCGGCGAAATCCCCCGCACGCTGGATGACCTCGTTACGCTGCCGGGCGTCGGGCGCAAGACGGCCAACGTGGTCTTGGGAACGGTCTGGGGTATCGCGACGGGAGTCGTCGTCGACACGCACGTCAAACGGATCACCAATCTGCTCGGCCTGACAAAGAGCAGCAACCCCGAACAGATCGAGCAGGACTTAATGCAGATCGTGCCCCAATCCGAGTGGGTCAATTTCGCACACCGGCTGATCCACCACGGACGGCGAATCTGCATCGCGCGCCGACCGAAGTGTCCGGAATGCCCGCTGCTCGGGTGTTGCCAACGCGTGGGCCTGCCGCCTCTCAAGTGATTGGCCTCTCGGGGGGGCGACGTGCGCCTGTCTTCCGCCCCTTGGGCGAGAGAGAATAGCCCAGCGATTGATCGCTGGGGAAAGGAGATCCTTCATTTCTTGGGTTGAAGTCCCGTCAGGGACGATAGAACAATATTCCCGGCACAGGACGGTGAACCGGCCCGGAGGCTTTCCCATGCATTCGTTTGTCAGCTGTCCTATTACATGTCGTGTTCTCGACGAAGGAGCGGCTGTCGCCCCGATGGGGCTTTGAAGAAGCATTTTTGCGATATCCAACCCACCCACGGCTGAAGCCGTGGGCTATTATCGGATGTCCCTGCGGGACAACAGGCTGATTCCAGTTCGGCACCGAACTCATCGCTGCGGCTCTGCCGTGTGCTCTTGAAAGAGTCGCACGAACTGGTCGAGATCTT
>DASZIA010000279.1:0-5604 GCA_035949535.1 Planctomycetaceae bacterium
TGGACTGACCAATGGCCCGCAGCATCGATCGAGACCTCGGCCGCTTCAAGCAAATCCTCCGGGGGAAGGTTCGCGAAAACCTGCGGAAGTACATCACGCACGGCGAGATGATCGGCCGGACCGGTCGCGAACTGGTCAGCATTCCCGTCCCCGCGATCGACATTCCTCACTTCCGTCACGGGCAAAAAGGCTCCGGCGGCGTTGCCCAAGGTGAAGGCGACGTTGGCCAGCCTATCGGCAAGGGACAGGGGCAAGACGGCGACGGCCAAGGCCAGGCGGGCGACCAGCCAGGGGCCCACATCCGTGAGGTCGAGATCTCTCTGGAGGAGCTGGCCGACATGCTTGGCGAGGCCCTCGAACTGCCCCGCATCCAACCCAAGGGCAAAGACTCGCTCGAGAGCCGTAAGGATCGCTATACGTCGATCCGCCAAACGGGCCCCGACACGCTGCGTCATTTCAAGCGCACGTTCAAGCGGGCCCTCAAGCGGCAAGTTACGCTCGACGACTACAACTATGAGAAGCCGATTGTCATTCCGATGCGGGAAGACGAGCGGTTTCGCTCCTGGAAAACGGTCACCGAGCCCGAATCGAACGCGGCCGTGATCTACATCATGGATGTGTCGGGCTCGATGACCGACGACCAGAAAGAGATCGTGCGCATCGAGGCCTTCTGGATCGACACCTGGCTCAAGCGCCAGTACGACGGCGTGCAGCGGCGCTATATCGTGCACGACGCGGCCGCCCACGAGGTCGACGAAGACACCTTCTACCGTACGCGCGAAAGCGGCGGGACCCGCATCTCGTCGGCCTACCAGGTCGCCTGGCAGATCATCACCCGCGACTTCCCCCCCTCCGACTGGAATATTTATTGCTTCCAGTTCTCCGACGGCGACAACTGGGGCGAGGACAACGAAAGCTGCCTCAAGACGCTCACCAGCAACCTGCTGCCGGCGAGCAACCTGTTCTGTTACGGCCAGGTCGAGAGTCCCTACGGCTCGGGCGACTACATCCGCGAGCTGCGCAAAGTCATCGACAAATTCGACAACTTGATCCTTTCGGAGATCGACGGCAAGGAAGCGATCTACGATTCGATCAAGGAGTTCCTGGGGACGGGTAAGTGAGCGGGGCAAACTCGCCGGCTCTGTGCGTGTCTGACAAGGACGAAAAATGACCCAAATCGCCGCTCGCGCCCTGCCGGCCGAAATCCGGACCGCGCAGGATGAGATCGAAGAGCGCGCGCGGAGTTATGGGCTCGACTTCTTTCCCACGATCTTCGAGGTCGTCGACTACGAAGAAATGAGCATGCTGGCGGCCTTTGGCGGCTTCCCCGTCCGCTATCCGCATTGGCGGTTCGGCGCCGAGTACGACGAGCTGACCAAGGGCTACGCCTACGGCCTGCAGAAAATTTACGAGATGGTGATCAACACGGATCCGTGTTACGCCTATCTCTTGCGGGCCAATGCGTTGGGCGACCAGAAGCTGGTGATCGCCCACGTCTACGGGCACTGCGACTTTTTCAAGAACAATGCCTGGTTCGCCCGCACGAACCGCCGCATGCTCGACGAGATGGCCAATCACGCCGCTCGCGTCAATCGGTACTGCGATCGTTTCGGCTCGGAAGCCGTCGAAGTCTTCATCGACGCCTGCCTGTCGCTCGAAGATCTGATCGACCCGCACGCGCCGCACATCAAACGCACGCCGCCGCCGGTCAACGAGCGGGAAGCGAAGAAAGCAAAAGAGGAAGAATCGCAGTACGACCTGAAGTTCCCGTCCAAAGGATACATGGATTCGTTCATCAATCCGCCCGAAGTGATCAAGCGGCAGTCGCAGGAGCGGCAACAGAAGCAACAGGACAAGGAAGACAACCGCTCGTTTCCCGAGGAACCGATGCGCGACGTGTTGCTGTTTCTCTTAGAGCACGCGCCGCTCAAGGATTGGCAGCGGGACATTTTGGCCATCGTCCGCGACGAGGCGTACTACTTCGCCCCGCAGGGACAGACCAAGATCATGAACGAGGGTTGGGCCAGCTACTGGCACTCGACCATCATGACCCGCCATGGCCTGACGGACGCCGAGGTCGTCGATTACGCCGACCATCACAGCGGGACGATGGCCACCAGCCCCAATCGCCTCAATCCGTACAAGCTGGGGATCGAGCTGTTCCGCGATATCGAGGAGCGCTGGAACAAGGGCCAGTTCGGCCCCGAATACGACGAGTGCGACGACCTCGTCGCCAAGGAGAAATGGGACAAAAAGATCGGTCTCGGCCGGGAAAAGATCTTCGACGTCCGGCGGATCCACAACGACATCACGTTCATCGACTCGTTCTTAACCCCCGAGTTCTGCATCAAGCACAAGTTTTTTTCCTTTGCCTATAACGAGCAATCGAACTACTACGAGATCATTTCCCGCGATTTTCCGCAGATAAAGCAGCAACTCCTCACCGGCTTGACCAATCATGGACGGCCGTTCATCTATGTGGTCGACGGCAATTACAGGAACCGCGGCGAACTGTTTCTGAAGCACAAATACCAGGGGGTCGAACTCAAGCTCGACTACGCACGCGACACACTGGCAAATTTGCAGCGGCTCTGGCTGCGGCCGGTGCACGTCGAGACGATCGTCGACGACAAGCCAACCGTCATCTCTTTCGATGGCTCGCAGCACGAAATGAAACAGAAATAGCCGTCCAATTGGACGATATAATTAATAGAAGGGGCCAAACCATGACCTGCGGAAAACAACTCATCACCGAAATTCGCAAGTTCGCGGGACATCTGGGACAAGGCGCGAAGACCGTCGCGGTCGCGGGCCCGGACGGAATCGATCTGGCGGTGGACGTGACGGCCGCCGATTCGATGAGCTGTTCTTGCCGCGAGATCCGCATGCGGGTGCCCAAGCTCAGCGGCGCGACGGCCGACGTGCTGAAGAAGTGGGCGCAGGATCTGTGCGCTCGCATCACCTATCTGATGGAGCCGCTCGGGCCGCTCGAAATTGACGCCGACGCCCGGCAGGTCCTGATCCGGTCCAAGTCTCCCGACAAGCGGGACAGCGCGACCACGTTCTACGAGGTGCTGCTGCAGTCGCAGGGGGCGGGTCTATTCACGCTGCGCCGCTATCGTCGCGCTGATGCCGGCCCGCGCGAGCACGTCGATCTGCGCACGACGCACGAGCTCTTGGAAAAGCTCGCGGACGATCTGGTCGCCACGATCCCCGCTTAACACGCCACTCGAGCCGGCTCGGTGTGCCACTGCTGAGCTCGCTCAGCAGTGTCTTCAAGGAGCACTGCTGAGCCGAAGCGTCTCAGCAGTGGCACACAAGTCACATTGAGCTCGATTTGCACCGCCGGACCACGCCTGCTAGCCTCCGAGTGAGCTGTATTTCCTCGGACGCTGGCGGATGCAGAACGAACGAAAAAGAGCGGTGGTGCTCCTGAGTGGCGGACTCGATTCGGCCACGGCACTCGCGGTTGCACAGCGCGAAGGCTACGAGCCCTACGCTCTCTCATTCGATTACGGTCAGCGCCACCTCTTCGAGCTCGAAGCCGCCCGGCGCGTTGCCCTCGCAGCACACGTACGGCAGCACATCGTGCTCTCTCTCGATTTGCGCACCTTCGGTGGGTCTGCCCTGACTGCCGATCTGGCCGTTCCCAAAGATCGGGCCGAGGCCGAAATGGCCGACGGCATTCCGGTCACTTACGTTCCGGCACGCAACACGATTTTTCTGTCGCTCGCTCTCGGCTGGGCCGAATCGCTCGGCGTCTCCGACCTCTTCATCGGCGTCAACGTGCTCGATTACGGCGGCTACCCCGATTGCCGACCCGAATATCTGAGTGCATTCGAACGGATGGCCAACTTAGGGACAAAGGCGGGCGTCGAGGGCAAGTCCACCTGGCGCATCCATGCACCGCTGATTCAGATGACAAAGGCGGAGATTATCCGCACAGGGACCGTGCTCGGCGTCGATTATTCGCTCACGCACAGCTGCTACGATCCTGATTCCGAAGGAAGACCTTGCGGCCGGTGCGATTCGTGCCGCCTGCGGCTGAAGGGCTTCGCCGAGGCCGGCTTAGTGGACCCGCTCGAATACTCCGCCGCGAACAGCCGATGAGAATCGCCGAGTTTTTTCAATCGATTCAAGGGGAAGGCGAGTTTGCCGGCACGCCCTCGGTCTTTGTGCGCACGACCGGTTGCAACCTGCGCTGCTGGTTCTGCGACACGCCGTACACGTCGTGGGATCCCGAAGGGACACACCAGCAGTGGCAAGAACTCGCCGAGCGGATCCTTGCCTGCGACTGTCAACACGTGGTGGTCACGGGTGGGGAGCCGATGCTGCAGCCCGAGATCGTGCCGCTCACAGAGTGCCTGGCTCGCGCCGGCCGACTCGTCACGATCGAAACCGCCGGGACGGTGCATCGTCCGGCCCAGGCCGCGCTCATGTCGATCAGCCCCAAGCGCCCCAACTCGACTCCGACCGACGCGGTCTGGTCGCGGCGGCACGAAGCGCTCCGCGATCGCACCGACGTCGTCGCACGAATGACTCGGGAATATCGCTATCAGCTCAAATATGTGATCGATTCCCCTGCAGACGTCGACGACGTCGACGAACATGTCGCCCAGATCGGCGGCATCGCGGCCGATCGCGTGTTCCTGATGCCGCAGGGAACCGACGCCGGCGAACTGCGTGATAAGACCCAATGGTTGCGCGAAGCGGCGGCCCGGCGCGGGTATTCGGTTTCGCCACGGCTGCACATCGAGCTTTTCGGCAACCGCCGCGGGACATGATTCCGTTTCGAGAACCCTCTCCCATTCCGATGGGAGAGGGCAGGGTGAGGGCCGCTTTTAGAATCTCGCGACACAGGGGAACGGGAAACGCGCGTGAGACGACTCATCGAAGCGGCCGACATTCAGGAGCGCGTGGCCCAACTGGGCCGAAACATTACCGACGACTATCGCGGCCGTCCACTGACAGTGATCGGCGTGCTCACGGGCAGCCTGGTCCTCGTGTCCGATTTGATCCGTTCAATCGAGCTGCCGCTGCGCGTTGGGATGATCCGAGCCTCGAGTTACGCCGGTCGCACGACGACGGGGGCCGAGGTCTCGGTCGATTTGAACCTGCTGCCGGACGTTCGCGCCCGCGATGTGCTCATCGTGGACGACGTGTTCGACACGGGCCGCACGCTGACGGCCATTGTGGAGCGGCTCAAGAGTGCCGAGGCGGCGAGCGTTCGCGCCGCCGTACTCCTTTGGAAGGATCGCCCGCGCGAAATGGAATGGACGCCGGACTATTTCGGGTTCAAGATTCCCGACGTTTTCGTGGTCGGCTACGGCCTCGACTACAACGACGAACACCGCAGCCTGCCCTACGTCGCCGCGCTCGAGCCGGATGATCTCTGAAACGGATTCGAAGCTTGCCCGCCAGTGCTTTGGCCATGTCATGCCGATCCAGTTGAAGTAAAACAGTTGCGTCCCGAATGGCACTAACTTAAGACGTTAGTTGTTTGCGGATCAAAGCTTGCTTGAGCTGTTGCCGCGGCTTGCTCAATAAGTCGTACTCTTTCGCTCGCCGTTTTTTTGCGCGGGGTTCGAACCGATTCGGTCGATC